>JAIXVN010000453.1 GCA_027483005.1 Verrucomicrobiaceae bacterium | reverse complement strand
TGGTTCGCCATGCCGGAGATCAGCGCGGTTTCCTTTGCCGGAGAGCAACGACTGGAAGGCTCGGGCGAGTTCAAACTGGTCGATGGAGCCCCCCCTCTCATCAAGCTGACCGGGCAGGCCTCGTGCAAGGCGCTGCTCATCAACGGAGTGCCATTTGACTCGTTCGAGGGTTCCTTTTCCTGGACGGGGGCTGATCTCTACTTGCGGGATCTGAGGATCGTCCGGCGGGACGGACAGGCCACCGGCAAGCTGCTGGTTCAGGACCGCTACGTCCGCCTTGCGGTCCATACGAATCTGCCGATCGACGTAGGACGTCCGTTTTTCGTGAATCATCCCTTCGGTTTGGTGCTCAGGGATTTCGGTGCCAATGAGCGCACCCGCGAAGAGACCGAACTGGAGTTCGCGTTTGACCTCGACAAGCCGCATTCGTGGGTCTGCACCGGCCATGCAAAATTGGACCACGGGAGCTATCGAGGCATTCCCGTGGTGACGGCCCAAACCGATTTTTCCCTCAATCACGATGAACTGGATTTCAGGAACGGCAGCGCCGAGTTTGATTATCGCGCCTACCCCATGCAACTGGCGCATGACGGCTCCAAGGTGGGCCCGGTGAAGGTCAAGCGGGTGCGCTATGATGCGGAGTCGGCCCTGGTCGAACTGGTGGGCGTGGAGGGCAACATCTGGCCCGCACCCGTGTTGAGGATGTTCGCCAGGGATGTGGCGGATCACCTGGAAACCTATCGATTCCACCAACCTCCCTCCCTGGTGGCAAACGGGGTGATCGACACCAAGCCGAAGGGTCGCACGGATCTGCACGTGGTTTTCAAGACGGACAGTCCGGCCGACTATGAGTTTCTTGGTGAGACGCTTGTGCTTGGAGCCCCCTCCGGCGAGGTCCGGGTCCAGAACAACCGGGTGAGCGTCGCCAATCTCGGGTTCTCGGCATTCGGCGGACCGGTCAAGGCGAAGCTCTTGAGCGCCCCTTCCAAGAATGGGGCCTCAGAACTCAGCGGTGAGTTCAGTTGGACCAAGGTTTCCTTCAACGAGATCGCCGCAAGATATGGATTCGAGACCCGGAGCGGTGGAAGGGTGACCGGAAGGATCGAGTTCAGCACGCTTCTCAACGCCCTCGAAACCATGAACGGAAAAGGTCTCGTCGGCCTTGAGGATGGCGAACTCTTCTCGGTGCCGATGTTTGGCCCGCTTTCCCCCCTGGTGGCTGGCATCCTTGCCGACAAACGGGCCGGATTCCAGAAGGCGGGCGATGCGTTCTGCACCTTCACCATCCAGGATGGAGTCCTGCGCACCAACGATTTCAAGACAGCGACTCCCTCCATGGTCTTCACCGGTGAAGCGCGGATTGATCTTCCCAAGCTCATGATCGACATGACCATGCGCATGAACGCACGCGGCCTGTTGGGCATCATCACCCTGCCACTGCGACCATTCTATGGACTGTTCCAGTTCCACGGCGAGGGCCCCCTCAAAAAGCCGACCTGGCAGAACGTCATGTTCACCTCACCGCCAGAAGATCAGAAGGAGCTGCTCCTGAATCCACCCAAGGCAACCATCATCGAGGAGAACTGAGGGGAGGTGGATGAAGTGATGCCTTGCGCCTGACCAACCCAGGTGCCAAGGTTTCCTTGCATCGGGAACGACCACGCTCCCACGAACAATCCACCACGCCACACCATGTCAGACGCATTCGCCACCCCTAACGCACTCGATCCCGAGGCTGGATTCACCCATGCTCCATCCATCGGTCAGGCCGCCAACGACCTGCGCGCCGCCGCCGGGGAAAAGGCCCGTGAAATCGTCACCTCGGCCTCCGAACAGGCAACGGTGCTCAAGGATCGTACCGTGGAGACCGCCCACCACCTTCGCGAGGCCGCAACCGAGAAGGCCAGCCACCTCAAACACGTGGCCACTGAAAAGGCCGAGGCCTTCAAAAACGCCGCTTCCGAAAAAGCCCAGCAACTCCGGGCCGCCGCCACCGAGCAGTGGCAGGATGGTCGCGAAAAGGCCAGGGAACTCCACATCTCCACCGAAGACTATATCCGTCAGCATCCCACCAAATGCGTGCTCGGAGCCCTCGGCGTGGGTTTCCTCCTCGGTTTGATCGTCCGCCGCTAAACGCCAGCCGTGGACCCAGAAACCAAGGCCCCCATCGATGCCCCTCCTGCCAACTGGCGGGAGGCGGTTTCGGACCTTTTGTCGGCCAGAATCGAACTGATCCGACTCGAGGCCAGACAGGCCTCCGCCGAGGGTGCCAGAAAAGCGCTCGCCTTGGCCGTGATGGCCATCTCCATCGCCTTCACCTGGGCGCTGGTCCTTGTCGGCCTCGTTCCCTTGATTGCCGAGTTATCCGGAATCAAATGGCCGATCATCGCCCTGGGTGCGGCCGGCCTGCACCTCTTCGTGGCCCTGCTCATGGGAGCGAGAATCCGCCGACAGGGCGAGCCCGCTTTCCCAGTCACCCGGAAGGAATTTCAACGCGACCGCGAATGGTTCAGAACACTCAAGCCCCCGCAGTAACCGAACTCCTGAGGCGCAGCCAGCTCGCCCGCGAGCGCCTCAGCATCGACCTTGCCGACTTCAAGCACCGCATCGATGTGCCGGGCAGGCTCAAGGACTCCCTGCAAAGCAATCCCACCAGCTGGATCGGCGGTGGTCTTGTCGCAGGATTGCTGGCCAGCCTCGCCATCCGACGGGGAAAGCCAGCCCCCGAAAAGAAGCGCCGATCCGGCATCGCCGGGCTCGCCCTGACCGCCGCCGGCGCGGTGGCCCGACCCATGCTCAAGGCCTGGCTGGGGAACAAGCTGCGCGACACCCTCG
>JAIXVN010000562.1 GCA_027483005.1 Verrucomicrobiaceae bacterium | reverse complement strand
CAGCGCATGTTGCAGCCCTGCATGATCGAGACGAAAGACGTCGCCTCCAGGCCCTTCGGCGTGTGGTCGCGGATGGTGTTCTGCGAGCCTTCCTCCTCGGCGGTGTCGCAGACGTTCTGGCCGACAAGCGACCAGGTGGGATCGTCCATGCGGGCTTCAAGTCGGCGTTTCAGGATGCCATCCACGTATTCGAAAACCTTGTGATACTTCTGGGTGCCGACGACCACATCGAGGTGCGGGATCGTTTCAAAGAGCTCCTCGCCGCGCGACTGCGCCATGCAGCCCATGAAGCCATAGACCACGTGCGAGCGATCGCGGCGGTAGGCTCCGATGTTCCGCATTTTTCCGATGGCCTTCTGCTCGGCCTGATCGCGCACCGAGCAGGTGTTGATCAGGATGGCATCGGCCTCGGTTTCGTCGGGCGTGACCGTGTAGCCGCCGTTGATGAACATCTGCGAAACCTGTTCGGAATCGCGTTCGTTCATCTGGCAGCCGTACGTGCGGATATGGACCTTGGGCATGGTGTGGAGACCGAAGGGCTACTCCGGGCGGCGGACGCTACCGGGGCGGCGGGCGGGTTTCAAGGCAGGAGAGGGAAATGAGGAATGACGAAGTGAGGAGGCTCGCTTGCAGATCGGGCATTGTGCGGTATCGGGACGGGGTCATGCGACTCCTTGCCTTGCTTTCGCTCGCCCTGCTGCCGTCCTGCGCCCGCCTGGAGGTTCCGGGAAAGGCGGAGGTCGTAGGAGATTCCACCGCTGCCAGTCGTCTGCTTTCCCACTCGGCAAAGACCAGTGGCGAGCCTTGGTCGAGGTATCGGAAGGTCGAGGTTTCCTATTCGGGCGAATGGTCGGGCATCGCGAAGAAGGTCCAGCCGGTGCTGGTGGATCCGAATTTCCGGAAGTCTTCGGTCGAGCTTTACGAGCCCCGCAGCTCACGCGTCAGACAGGTCCACACTGGACCCGGCGGGACGAAGGTGGTGCTGCGGACGCCGAAGTCCACCAAGGTCAGCTACGGCGGAATCGGAAGCCGGGACTCCGAGGTGAAGGCCTCATCCGCCCTCGTGGCGGATGCCTACACCGCCTTTCTCTTCGGCCCTTCCTATCTGAAAACCCGCGCCAGCTCCCTCGGCGTGGTGGCTCCGCGAACGGTCGGCGGCGAAGTCTGTGACGGCGTCCAAGGAACCTTGAAACCGGGCGTTGGGGAATCGACGGAGGATCATTTCATCGCCTGGATCGGTCGCGACTCCGGCCTGATGAAACAATTCCAGTTCACCATCGATGGCCTCGAAAGCACGCGCGGTGCGGACGTGGAAGTCACCTTTTCCGAACACTGGAAAGCCAGCGACGGGACCATCTGGCCACGTCACTTCGTCGAACACGTTGTCCGGCCGATCCCGGTGAAGGCTCACGACTGGCGGATGCTTTCCCTGGAAAGCAGCCGGTGATGGCGACCTTGGCCGGGAGCCAGACGAACGGGAATTCTCAGGCCAGCTTCAGACGCTCGTCCTCGGCCAGCTTGCTGCTCAACTCCGGCCAGCCGCCATCGACCTGCATGTTGAAGCAGTGGAGGTAGAGCGCGACGAGTTTCGGGTCAAAGCCCCCTTCGAGCAAACGGTCGATCGTGGAGGCGAGGCGCTCCGGATCGAGCTTCTTCGGCAGATCGCCGACCACCGAACCCTTGCCGTCGTGGGCGATGCCCATGCCGTCGCAGAACGCGGCCAGCAGCATCTGGTTTCCGGCCATCAGCCAGGCCTGGAGCAGGTGCTCGCCGATGGTGTCGCAGCCGCGGAGCTGGAGGGTCTTGGCGATCCAGGCGTATTGTTCGGCCATCGATTTCTTCTCGACGAAGACCGGGCGCAGCTTGCGGTTCTGCGCGAGCGTGGCGATTGCGGAGCGATAGACGTTGCGGTCATTGGCGCGGAACCAATTGAGCATCTGGGTCACCAGGGCGGGATCGACGGCGGAGTAAAGTTCGTGGGCTTTCACAGGAAAAGTTTCTGGGCCGACAGTCAAGACAGCCCGTTTCCCCGTGGCAAGGGCGGAAAATCAGCGGGGCGGGAATTACCAGGAAGCCCCGCCCCTCCAGATGTTCAATCCTTGCCGGCATTTCCAGATTCACGGCGCAACGCATGGTGCACCATGATCGCCGCATAGGCATCGTTGGCCGCGTAAAGAAGCTGACGGTCGGAGAGCTGCTTCGCCGCCCAGTTCGAGGTGGTCATCGCCTTGGATTTCAGCAGTCGCCGCTCGAAAAGCATCGCGATGGCGGACTTCGCCCCGACGGCATTGCGGAACCCGAGCTGCTTGAACTCGCGGTCGAGGTCGATGATCGAGCTCGGTCGGATGTTGAAGCGCTCGGAGATCTGGTGGAGGTCGCCGCGCAGGCCAAAGCCGATCTTCACCAGCTCCGGGGATTTCAGCAGGGTCATGATCGCCGGATGGCTTTCCTCGACGTGCGACTGGAAGATGAAGGCTTTTTCGGTCGTGGAAAACTGAAGCACGTGTGGACCTTCGGATTTCTGGCCCTTGTGGAAGGTCGGCTTCGACTCGGTATCAAACCCCACCTCACGCACGGCGAGCAGTTCGTCCATCGCCAGTCCGGCCTGACGCTCGTTGGTTACCACATAAATCCGCTCCAGCTCCAGTCCCTCGAAGGGTTCCAATTCCGCGATCTCTTCCTTGCTGGGCGTCGTTTTCGGGTCGGTCATTCTTGATGGATCTACTGCGAGGGCTTTCCCCGCTGGATGGATGTTCCTCCGGTCCGATGACGGGATCAAGCCTTGGTCTGAGGGATGGCGGGATTTCAGTGCCGTCTTGCAGATTCCCTCATCCAGTCCATGCTTCCGGTCATGCCTCACCGGGTTGAAATGTGGCGGACCCTCCGCTGGATCGGCATCTCCCTGCTGCTCATCGGCGCGCTTTACCTCCTCGTGCTGCGGCCGATGGAGCACTTCATCAGCGGCACTGCCAACCGTTTGGAAAGGGGGCTCGACCGGGTGCTTGGCGCAATCACCAACTCGGACACCCGCATCGTCGAGGGTCGGGCGGAGATCGTGGAAACCACCGAAATTTCCGAGCTTTCGCTGCTGGAGATGAAGATGAGCGCCACCCGTGCCTTCGAGAACGAGGGCTACCTGCTCAAGTATCTCCCGGCGGGCACCAAGAAGCTCATCGTCCGCGGTCATTACCAGGTGAAGGCTGGCTATCGGCTCAAGCCCGGCATCTCGCTGCGGGTGGAGAGTGGTCAGCCGATCGCGAAGTTTCCAAAGCCCGACATCCTTTCCGTCGAGCTCACCGACTTCGAGATTCTGAACGAGGAGGACGGTTGGCTCAACAAGGTCACCGCCGAGGATCGGGCCGCCGTGCTGCGTGAGTTGCGCGAGCAGATGCGGCAGGAGGCGATCAAGAGCGGCATCCTCGACACCGCCAGCTCCAGCCTGCGCACCCGGTTGCGGGACCTGCTCGGGGTGGAGTCGGTCCGGATCGAGGAAGACCTGCCCTGACAGGAAACCGGTCCGCAGTCGGCTGATGACTTGCAAGCGCCGACGGGATAGGCAATGGATCAGGTGCGTCCGGTGGATGTTCCCGGGCACCTCCTGATCCCATGAAACCGAGCCTTCTCCTGCTTTCGTTCTGCCTTGTTTCCTCCTTCCAGCTCCATGGCGAAGAGCCCGCGCCTGCTCCGGCAGCCCCCGTCGTCGCCAAGGTGATCGACTCCACCAACGCCGAGGAGCTGAAGGCCAGCGTCAACCAGACCGTCACCGTCAAGGGCAAGGTCGTGAAGGCCACCGACTGGGATGGCCGCGGAAATCCGGAGAAGGGCATCAATTTCATCAACCTCGACGGGAACCAGTTCACCCTGTTGGTCTTCGCCGCCGACTACGGCAAGTTCAGCGCCCGCCCGGCGGAGCTTTACAAGGACAAGACGATCGAGGTCACCGGCAAGCTGGAGCTGCGCAAGGAGAAGCTCCAGATCAAGGCCAACGCGCCGGAGCAGATCAAGATCGTCGAGGCGCCCGTCGCTCCCAAGGCCCCTGAAACCCCGGCTCCTGCCGAGCCGAAAGACAAGTGATGCCTGTCGCAAGCTTCCTCGCCGCTTCTGCGGCGGACGTTTCGCCCCTCTTCGCCCTGCTCAGCCTGGTCCTCATCCTGGCGGTGCTCGTCTCCCTGGTGCTGATCCGTTTCCGGCAGAGCCTTCTCGTCGGCTACCTGCTCTGCGGCGTGGTGATCGCCAATGCCGGCCTGATGCCCTTCGCCGGTGGCTCCGAAGCTGATGCGGTGATCACCCACCTCGCGGAAATCGGGGTGATCCTGCTGATGTTCACCCTCGGGATCGAGTTCTCGCTGGGCGAGCTCTCCCACCTCTGGCGAATGGCCCTCCTCGGCGGTGGCCTCCAGGTGCTGCTCACCTCGGCCGTCACCGTCGCCGCCGCCCTTGCCCTCGGCTTTCAGGCCGCCGAAGCCACCGTGCTCGCGGTGGCCGTGGCCCTGAGCTCCACCGCCGTGGCGATGAAATCCTTCCAGGACCTCGGCCAGCCAAACAACCCCGCTGCACGCGCCGCCCTCTCGGTGGCGCTTTTTCAAGACCTGCTGGTGATCGTCTTCATCCTGATCCTGCCCGCCATTTTCGGCCAAGGCGAGGGCTCGGTGGTGACGGGCATTGGATGGGCGATCCTGAAAGGGCTGCTGTTCCTCGGGGGGGCGCTCATCCTCGGTCGCTATGGCATCACGCCCCTGTTGCACGCGGTCGCACGGACCCGCAGCCGCGAGCTGTTCACGCTCACCGTCGTCGCCCTCTGCTCAGGCGTCGCCCTTGCTGGTGGAGCTCTCGATCTTTCCCTCGCCCTCGGAGCCTTCGCGGCCGGGCTCGTGGTCAGCGAGTCGATTTACAGCCATCGGATCATGGCCGACATCCTGCCGTTCAAGGACCTCTTCCTCGCCATCTTCTTCATCTCCGTCGGACTTCAGATCGAACTCTCGGTCGTCGCGGCCGAGTGGTCGAAGGTGCTCATCGGCTGCGTGCTCATCTTCGCGCTGAAAGGCGGCGTGGTCTTCGGTATCACCCGCCTGATGAAACTGCCTCTTCGGCCCGCCCTGCTCACCGCTGCTTCGCTCGCGAGTACCGGTGAGTTTTCCCTGGTGCTGATGGGAAAGGCGGGAGAGTACCATCGGTTCGATCCCGCCCTGATCCAGCTGCTGCTGATCTGCAGCGCGGTGACGATGGGCCTGGTGCCGACCCTCATGCGGGCTAGTGGCCCCATCGGTCGCACCCTCGAAAAGCGCGGCTGGTTCTCATCGAGGAAACCGGGCTCCGAAACACTCGCTCCCACCAAGGCCATCAAGGAACTCGCCGATCATGCCGTCATCTGTGGCTACGGACCGGTCGGCCACGCCCTCAACGAGGCCTTGAAGCGCTGCGGGGTCGATACCCTCGTCTTGGAGCTGAACTCCGACACCGTCCGGCAACTCAAAAAGGAAGGGCAGCTCGTACTCTTCGCCGATGCCACCCATCCAGAGGCCCTCGACCTCGCCGGGATCGGTCGGGCCCGTCTCGTGGCCTTCACTTTCCCCGCCGTGGACATGACCTGTCAGGCGGTGCCTCTCGTGCGTGAAAGAAATCCCGGCATCATCCTTTTCGGTCGCGCCAAATATCCGGCGGAGATTGAACGGCTCCGCGCCCTCGACGTAGAAACCATCCATGACGAACGCGAAAGCGCCATCGCCATGGTCCGACAGGCGATGCGCTCCTACGAGCGAGCGGACATCGACCCCGAGGAGGTCGTGAGAAGCATCATGGCCGCAGGCTGAGCTGTCCCAAATGGCTTCAGTCAAAGGGGGACACAACAATGGGATCACCGCAAAGGCGCTGCCGATAAAGGGACAGCCACGCTGTAGGGACTACCCTTGCCTGGGGAGTTTGGGTGGGTGGTTTCGGGCCATGAGACGCTCCCGTTGGCTGGCTCCCTGGAAGGATTCGCTGGAGAAACCGGCCATCTACCACTGCATCTCACGCGTGGTGGATAGGCGTTTCGTGCTTGGGGATGAGGAGCGCGGGCAGTTCCGCAAGTTCATGCGCATGCAGGAAAACTTCTCCGGCTGCCGCGTGCCTTATCCCCTCGCCCAGGCAGACGATGTTACTTGCTCGAAATGCCGCAGGTGGGCTGCTTGAATCCTTCCGTGAGCGAGCCTGTGAAATCAGCTTGGGATGGCTATCGCCGGTGCAGGTGGTTGGGGTGGCTGTTTTTTCCTCTCTGGGGATTGATCTTTATTCTGCCGGAGTGTCTCCCTTATCTCATCCTTCCGTTGGTGGTGTTGGTGATCTTCATGATCCGGGTCCAGTGGTTTTCTTGTCCCCAGTGCGGGCAACCGTTTTTCTGCGGCGGTTCGTTCATCTTCAACCGCTGCAAACCTTGGGCTGAGTCCTGTGCCAATTGCGGTCACCCCAAATGGGCCGAGCCCATCCCTAGACCGCCACGATCCGAGCCCTACCCATGGCCTCAACCCAAAGTCAGGCTGGACTCAGCGGAGAAAATGCACAGCGAACTCAAAGCCTTCCTGACCCTCGTTCTCGCCTCTGATCCGTCTTCCATCTGCCTGAAAGTGGATCACGAAGGCTGGGCCGATCTCGATCACTTGCTCGCACGATCCAAATTCAACGGCCTCACCTGGACGCGCGATCAGATTGTCGACCTCTTGGAGCAATCGGTGAACACCGGATTCGAACTCGATCCAACAGGAACACGGATTCGCTGCATTCGGAGCTGACCCTCACTCCATCGGCGCAAGAAGAGAACTCAGCGCAGCGGAATCGAGGCGGTGGGAAATGTCGGCGTCGGCGAGGAGGGCGTTGGCGAGCTGGCTTTTCTGCTGCTGGAGCTTGTGGATGCGCTCCTCGACGGTGCCCTGGCAGATGAGCTTGTGGACGAAGACCGGCTTGTCCTGGCCAATCCGGTAGGCGCGGTCGGTCGCCTGCGCCTCGGCCGCCGGGTTCCACCAGGGGTCGTAGTGGATGACGGTGTCCGCCGCGACGAGGTTGAGCCCGGTGCCGCCGGCTTTCAGGGAAATAAGGAAGACCGAGGCGCTGCCGTTCTGGAACTGCTCGACGAGCTGGCCGCGGTTCTTCGACTCGCCGGTCAGCTTCATGTACGAGATCTTTCGTAGTTTCAGCCCATCCTCGATCAGAGAAAGCATCGAGGTGAACTGCGAGAACAACAGCGTGCGCCGACCTTCCTCGACGAGTGTTTCCAAGA
The DNA here is from genome assembly GCA_027483005.1 of Verrucomicrobiaceae bacterium. Classification (GTDB taxonomy): domain Bacteria; phylum Verrucomicrobiota; class Verrucomicrobiia; order Verrucomicrobiales; family Akkermansiaceae; genus Luteolibacter. The sequence continues at coordinate 10,039 of JAIXVN010000562.1, read as the reverse complement.
GCTCAAAGAGGTAGTCGAGTTTTCCCGATCCAGCGGTCTCGGCCTCCAGCTTCGACTCGCCTTCCAACTTCAGGAGGCGCGGATCACAGCAGATCTGGCGCAGCTTCATCAGGGCCTCCAGGAAGACCATCTGCGACTTCTCCATGCCCCGCGCGGCGATGGCCTGGCGGACCCGCTTGTCCATCGCGGCGCGGATGGTTTCGTAGAGATCCTTCTGGCCGGTGGTGAGCTCGACGGTGTGGATCAGCTCGGTCTTCGACGGCAGGTCCTTCGCGACCTGGTCCTTGGTGCGACGCAGGATCAGCGGCGCAACCCGCTTCTTGAGCGCGGCCTGGCATTCCTCGTTGCCGTCCTTTTCGATCGGATTCCGGAAGCGACGGTTGAAGTCCTCCTGTCCACCCAGGAAGCCGGGCATGAGGAATTTCATCAGGCTCCACAGCTCGCCGAGGTGGTTCTCGACCGGGGTGCCGGAAAGACAGAGCCGGTGGCGGGCATCGATCTGGCAGGCCGCCTGCGCGACCTTGGCGGAGGGGTTCTTGATGTTCTGCGCCTCATCGAGCGCCATCAAATGGTACGAGTGTTCCCGTAGTTTATCGACGTCGCGGTGCATCAGCGCGAACGAGGTCAGCACGACATCCGCGTAGGGGATCGAGCGGAAGTATTTTTTCCGGTCCGGTCCATCGAGCACCAGGATCCGCAACTCCGGGGCGAACTTCATGATCTCGGCCCGCCAGTTCGGCACGACGCTGGTGGGTGCGATGACGAGCGAGGCCCGACCTTTGCTGCGGCCGGACCTTTTCTCGGTCAGCAGGTGGGTGATGGTCTGAAGGGTTTTTCCAAGGCCCATGTCGTCTGCCAGGATGCCGTGAAGCTCGTGACGGGCGAGAAACTGCATCCAGCGAAATCCTTGGAGCTGATAGGGCCGGAGATCGGCGCGCAGGCCTTCAGGCACCGGTTCGGGGTTGATGCCTGTGAAGTCATTCAACTTCGCCGCGAGTTCTGCGAGTCTTGGCGGAGGCTCGATGCCGAACTCCGCGAGCCCGAGGGAGGCGGCGTCGAGCGGATGCAGCGGCATCTTTCCTCCCTTGAAACGTCGCGGGTCAATCAGCGCGGCGAAGTGCCGGAGGATCTTGCGGACGCGTGCGACCGGGAGACGCAGTGCGGAGCCATCCGACAGGTAATGCAGGAAATGACCATCGGCCGGATACTCCAGGGATTCCTCCAGCGCACCCTTGTCGAGGAGGCTGGCGAGGATCGGCAGGAGATCGATTTTCTTTCCGCCAACTTCGAATCCGACCGAGAGATGGAACCAGCCGGTCGAGTCGTCCTCGAGTTCGTAAACCCAATCGTCGGGGTGGAGGTCGATGACCTCATGCCCCACGTCGGGCGCGACCACGAAGGACCAACCCTCGGCCTCGATGAGTTCTCGACCGCGCGATCGCAGCCAGGGCCAGTATTCGCCGATCGGCCCGTGGGCGGGCGAGGGAAACCAGATGCCCGCCTCGCCCGGAGCGCCCTTTTTCCCGGCCAGCGAGAGCAGGAAGCGGAACTCGGCATGTCCGGCGAGGCTGGTCAGGCCGATCTGCTGGAGGGCGGTGGTGGCATTGAACTCGGCGGCCACATCGCGGCGGATCACCAGCGGTCCATCGGGGCCGGTAACCTGCTGCTCGCGCGGACCGGGGACGCCTGTTAGAGAGAGGCGGTGGCTGCCATAAACCGCGAACGGCCGCACGACCACCCAGTCACCCTGGTCGGGAAGCTTCAAGGCCTGGAGCAGCAGGCGGACGAGCTTCGACTCGGTTGGCTCGCGGCGTAGCTCGAGCGAGAAGGTTGGTTTCAACTCCAGATACGGAGTGTCCTCGGGGGCCGCTTCCAAGCTCCCGGCGGTGGCCAGTTCGGGCACGGCTCTGCTTCTAACAGGTTTTCCGGAAAGCAGGCGCGGAAGGTTCTTCGGCTTGGAAGCCTCGTGGAACACCGCCGCCGCATGAGGGCAAAAATGGTGGGCCTCACAGGAGCACTCGCTTTCAAACTCCCACTCGCCTCCGTTCGACCAACAGTGGATCTCGCAGGATTCACCCGCCACCGAGGCGGTGAGTGAGAACGAGGCATCATCCGGCCAGGTCGCCGCCAGCTCCCGGGTCTTCGACGCGATCCGCAGGGCGGCAGTCAGCGTCTCCTCATCGAAACGGCCCGCCCACAGGTCGTTCTCTAGAAAAGCTTTGATGTCAGGAGGGTCTTCCACGGTCGGGCGTGCGATGCCCGACCGGGATAATGGCCTCGCGCCCATCAGTCGAGCGCTGCGAGCAAGACTTCAGTTTCCGAGGGCCTTCTCCACAGCGCTGACCACCTCGGTGCTGTCGGGGGCGGTCTTTGGCTCGAAGCGGGCGATCGGCTTGCCGTCCTTGCTGATGAGGAACTTGCCGAAGTTCCATGTCACGTTGCCAGGGAAGGCGCCCTTCTCACCCGTCAGTGCGGCGTAGAGCGGATGCTGTTCGGCGCCCTTGACGTGGACCTTTTCCATCATTGGGAACGTGACAGAGTACTTGGTCTTGCAGAATTCCTGGATTTCATCGGCCGAACCAGGCTCCTGAGCACCGAAGTCGTTGCAGGGGAAACCGACGACCACGAGACCCTTGTCCTTGTATTTCGCATAAAGCGCTTCGAGCGGCGTGTACTGCGGCGTGTTGCCACACTTCGAGGCGGTGTTCACGATCAGGACCACCTTGCCCTTGAAATCCTTGAGCGAGGTTTCCTTGCCCTTGATGTCCTTGAAGGGAATCGAGGTCAGGTCGGCAGCGGTGGCGGAGATCATGGTGGCGGCGAAAAGTGCGGCAATGGCTTTCATCGCGCGGAAACTAGCAGTGATTTGACGGAGTGCATGGGAAATTTACCGAGCGTTTACGGACGGTGGCCAGCGAACGGAATAGGGTCGTCGCACCATGAAACTCCTCACCTCCCTCATCCTCCTGCCGTTCGGTGTCCTGCTGGCTGCCGATCCGAATCCGAAGATCGACTACGTTGGCTTCACCGCCCTTGCCTCCGATCTGGAGAAGACCCGCGAGGCGAATCGGGTCAGCGAGGACGAGTTCATCCGGCTTTCGAAGGAGCCCGGCACCGTGATCCTCGATGCCCGCAGCAAGGACCGCTTCGAGGCCCTGCACATCAAGGGCGCGGTCCATCTGGCCTTCACCGATTTCACCGAGCCGGCCCTGCGGAAACTGATCCCGGACACCGCCACGCGGATCCTGATCTACTGCAACAACAACTTCGAGAACGAGCCGGTGAACTTCGCCAGCAAGAGCTTCAAGGTCGCGCTGAACATCCAGACCTTCATCAACCTCCACGCCTACGGCTACAAGAACGTCAAAGAGCTGGGGCCACTGCTCGACGTGAAGAAGACGAAGATCGAGTTTGGGGGAGCGGATGCTCCCAAATCCTAAATTCGAAATCTGAAATTCGAAACGTAGAGATGAGTGCAGATGATTCGGAACCACGAATGAACACGAATGAACACGAATATGGCTCGGTCAATCGACACGTTGATCCGTTGCCCTCATGCATTTGAAATTGGCGTCCATTAGTGTCCATTCGCGGTTCTTTTTTGTTTCAACATAAGCTTCTTCCGTTTTGAATTTAGTGCTTAGAATTTCGAGCTTTCTCCCATCATGAGCGACATCACCATCCTTGTCATCGAAGACGATCCGGCGGTTCGTCGCGGGGTCGTGGATGTGCTGGAGTACGCCGGGTATCGTACTTTGGAGGCGGGTGATGGGCATGTGGGGATGGAGCTGGCGCTGAAGGCGAATTACCGGCTGCTGCTGCTGGACCTGGTGATGCCGGGGCCTTCGGGTTTCGACATCCTCCAGGCGATCAAGCGCAAGCGCCCTGGCCAGGCGGTGATCATCCTTTCGGCTCGTGGCGAGGAGAACGACCGTGTGCGTGGCCTCACCACCGGGGCGGATGACTACGTGGTGAAACCCTTCAGCATGAAGGAACTGCTGGCCCGCGTGGATGCGGTGCTGCGGAGGACTTGCGAGCGTGCCGCGCCATCGGATGAAAGGTCGGTGCCGGGAGGAACGGCGGATTTCAAGGAGCGGGTCATTCGTTTCGAGGACGGCAGGAGGGAGGAACTTTCGGAACGAGAGGCCGAGCTGCTGCGTTACCTGATCGACTCCCAGGGCCGCATCGTTTCCCGCGAGGAAATCCTGCGTCACCTGTGGGGGCTGGATCCGGATCGCACGGAAACGCGGACGATCGACATGCATGTCATGCATCTGCGCACGAAGCTCGGCGACAAGGACCAGCGGCTGATCGCGACGGTGCGGGGCAAGGGCTACCAGTTTCTAAGAGAATCAACGTCGTGAAGGCCCCGAGAATCTTCTACGTGTGGATGGCACTCGGGCTCTGCGCCGTGATGGTGCTGGGTGCGATGACCTGGCTGACGCGCAGCGTGCTGGCCTCCGAGCGGGAGCGGGCGATGGCGGAGTCGCGCGCGGATCTGGAGGAGCGGACACGCCTGGCACTGTGGCGCATGGATGCGGTGGGCGCGGCGATTCTGTCAGGGGAGAACCAGCGGCCGCCGGCGTTTTATGCGATGGAGTCCGACCCGTTCGAGCCGGGTTACGGGGACCCGGTGGTGAAGCTTCATTTCGAGATCAGGCAGGATGGCCGACTGCGCTCGCCGGAAGTCGGGATGGGGTCGGGACTTCCCCCGGAGGCGAGGGCGGAAGGGGTCGGGAGACTCAGGGACCTGCAGGCGCTTTTGTCCTCGAATCCGGTGCCGGGTGATGAACTCAAGCTGCTGAGCTGTGCGGTCGAGATCGGCGAGAATGCGTGGCAGGCCGTTTCGAAGGACGCGTCGGAGGCGAAGATTTCGAACAACGGCCTGCGCATGAAGCAAGGCGCTTCGTCGAACCGGGGCGACCTCAGCTATCAGACGAATTTCAATGAGGTGGAGAAGGCCCAGCGGGCGAAGGCGGTCGGGCAGTCCTTCGAGAATGGCAGCAACTCCATTCCCCAGCAGCAGGCGATTCAGGTGGATCGCCCGCAATCAACCGGCGGACGGGTGATCGGCGAGATCGGACCGATGCGGGCGGTCTGGATCGGCGGTGAACTGTTCCTGCTGCGTCAGTTGACGAGCGTGTTGCCGGAAGGCCAGCAGAAGGATGGCTCGTCGGTTGAGAAGGGCATTCAGGGAGTTTGGCTGAATGCGACCGAGTTGAGGAAGCGTCTGCTTGCCGAGGTGGTGGACGATCTGCTGCCCAAGGCCTCATTGGCCACCTTGCCTGGTGGATCCGATCCGCTGGCGCTGGTGTCCTTTCCACTTCTGTTGGAGAGAAACGAATCGATCACGACCGCGGCGGCACCGATGAGCGTGCCCCTGCTCGTTGGCTGGGCGGCGGTGATCGTGGCCCTGGTCACCGCCTCGATGCTGGTGCGCGGAGTGATGCGGCTGAGTGAGCGTCGGGCTTCCTTCGTCTCCGCTGTGACGCATGAACTTCGCACGCCTCTCACAACCTTCCGGCTATACTCCGACATGCTGCAAAGCGGCGCGGTGAAGGAGGAGAAGCGCGGCACCTATCTGAGCGTGCTTTCACGCGAGGCGGACCGGCTTTCCCATCTGGTGGAAAACGTGCTGGCCTTCTCGCAGATCGAACGTGGCAGCGCCCGGTCCGCCGTGCGGGTGACGACGGCGGCGGAGTTGCTCGAACCGATGCGGGAGCGCTTCGAGTCACGGCTTTCCACGGCGGGCATGAGCCTTGCCATGGATCCAACCGTGGATGCCGCGCTACGTCCCATGAAGGTCGATGCGGCGGCGGTGGAGCACATTCTTTTCAACCTCATCGACAACGCGGCGAAGCATGCCTCGTCAGGCCAGCCGCCGCTGGTGGTGATCCGCATCGTGCAGTCAGACCGTCGGATCGGGATCGAGGTCGCGGACCACGGACCGGGGATCGCGCCCGGCGAGGGCAGGAGGATTTTTGAGGCCTTCCACAAGTCGGCCCACGAGGCGGCGGAAACCAAGCCTGGAGTCGGGCTGGGGCTGGCCCTTTCACGACGCCTCGCGAGATCGCTGGGCGGGGAGCTGAGCTGTGAATCGAGGGAATGCGGCGCGTGCTTCGTGCTTTCGATCCCTGAGGAAAAGCCCTGATCCGCTCACTCGGTGAGCCGCATGTCGAGCATCTGCTCGTAGCGCTTGATGTATTCGGCGGCGGTGGCCTCGTGATTGAAACGGGCCGACGACTCGCGCATCACGCGGGCGAGCTGCTTCTCGCGTTCGGCATTGGGCAGGCGGTGGAAGCGCATCGCTTCATCGACCGTCCACTTGAGTCCGTCGGCGTTGAAATACTTGAAGAGGAAGCCGTTGCCGCGGTTGTTGGCGATGTCCATCGGATCGACCGTGTCGTGCAGGCCGCCGGTGTCGTGGCAGAGGGTGAGGCCACCGTATTTCGGCGCGATCATCTGCGGCAGGCCGCAGGGCTCGAAGGACGAGGGCATGAAGATGAAATCGCTGGCGGCGTAGGCGAGGTGGGAGAGCTCCTCGGAGAAATCGCGGATCGCCACGCGGTCGTGCAAACCGTGCTGATCGACGATGTGGTGGAAGTGTTTCTGGAAGGAGCCGTTGGCCACCACCGCGACTTGGAGGCCTTCGTGGGCGTAGTCGCTGACAATGCGGTAGAGGATGTCTGTTAGAAGCTGGCAGCCCTTCTGGACGGGATCGAGCCGGGAGGGCCAGAAGAACAGCGGGGCCTCGGGATCGACGAGCAGGCCGACGCGTTCCTGGAAGCGCTTCTTGTTGGTGCGCTTTCCGGCCATGAGGGTCTCCACGGTGTAGTGATCCTTGAGGTAGGGATCATTCTCGGGGTCGAACTCGGCGTCCGGGGCATTGAGGATGCCGGTGGCACAGCCGGCGTTGGCCTTGGCCCAAAGCTCGTGGCGGATGTGACCCGGGATGTGCTGGTGGCAACCATCGATGACCTCACTGAGGAACTTCGGGCTGACCGTGTTGACGTGGTCGGCTGCGAAGATCCCGCTGGCGAGCAGGTCCACCGCGTTCTGGGCCCGTGTTTCCTCGTAGGAACCGGGTGGCTGCTGGTAGTAGAGATACTGCCAGAAATCGGCGGCATCGATCCCGCGATCCTCGATCTGCGCCAGGGTGAGCCGCTCGGTGTGGATGTTGTGGACGGTGAAAAGCGAGGGGATGCCGTGGCGTTTCGCGGCGGCGGGAATCAGGCCGGTCATCCAGTCGTTGCAGTGGATGAGGTCGGGTCGGACCTGGGGGATCGTGTGGTTGATCACCTCGCGCTGGAAGGCCAGCGAGATCAGGGTATTCTCCGTGCCATAGACGCTGGAGCGATGATAGAACACGCGGTCCTCGGCGAGGTGGATCCGCTGCTCGGGGAGCGAGCGGGCCACCTTTTCATACTCCAGCTCGAACACGCTGGCGACATCGAGGTGGAACATCCGGCGGTAGTTCGGCAGGGCCACATGGACGTCCGCGCCCTGGTCGTAGAGGGCCTTCACCAGCGAGGCGGAAACGTCGGCCAATCCTCCAGCCTTGGCCGACATCCGCTGGGTCAGGTTGCCCATGCCGTCGGGCAGATAGGTGATCTCCGGCGTGACGACCAGGATTCTGGGCTTGTGAAGGGGATTGCGTGGCACGGACGGATTGAGATTTCCCCCATGCCTAAGCGTTTTGTCAATCGAGGGCAAGGGGGCTTGGAAAGAAATCTCGGGTCATGGATTCGTGGGTGCCGGGTGAGCGGTGATCCGTGATCGGCAAAGAGGGAGGTTTTGAATTTAGAGCTTGGGATTTGGTGCTTCTCGTCTGTTGGATATTGGGATGAAGACACTTGTCACGCTTCTGCTGGCGGTTCCCGGCCTTTCCCTCGCCCAGGAGTCGATCGAACGCCTCGACCCCGCGCTGGACGCGATCCTCGCCGCCGACGTGAGGATCGAAACGCTTTGCCAGGGCTTTGACTGGGTCGAGGGCCCGGTCTGGGATGCGTCGGGCAAGCGCCTGCTGTTCTCGGATGTCCCGCGCAACACGATCTACCAGTGGAAGGAGGGCGACAAGGAGGCGGCCGTGTTCATGAAACCCTCCGGCTACACCGGCGTGGCCGACTACAGCAGGGAGCCGGGCTCGAACGGCCTCGCGATCGACGCCAAGGGCCGGCTGTTCTGCTGCGAGCATGGCGACCGTCGGGTCTCCATCATGGCGCCCGGGGCCGGAAAGCGGACGCTTGCGGATTCCTTCGAAGGCGTGCGTTTCAACTCGCCGAACGACCTCGCCCTTCATGCGAACGGCGACGTCTTTTTCACCGATCCGCCCTACGGCCTTCCGGGCGGGGCGCTGAGCCAGGTCCGCGAGTATCCCGTTCACGGCGTCTTCCGCGTCACGCCGGAGGGGAAGGTCAGCCTCATCACCCGCGAGCTGGAAAGGCCGAACGGCATCGCGCTTTCACCGGATGGGAAGACCCTCTACGTCGCCAATTCCCACCAGCCCCGACCGATCCTGATGGCCTTCGCCTTGAAGGAGGACGGGAGTGCCGGGGAAGGCCGCGTTTTCTTTGATGCAGGGCAGCTCAAGGGCCCTGGTGCCCCCGACGGCATGAAGGTCGATGCGAAGGGCAACCTCTTCGCCACCGGACCCGGCGGAGTCCTGATCCTCGATCCCGGCGGGAAACTGTTGGGCCGCGTCCTCTGCACACGCCCCACCGCCAACGTCGCTTTCGGTGAGGGTGGAAAGACCCTTTTCATCACCTCGAAGGACCGGATTCTGCGGCTCGGACTGAAGTAGGCCCGGCGCGCTGCTTTCCAGGATGACGGAAAAAACTTCGTGCCCCCGGCGGGCGGGCATGCACGATGGTGCCGTTACGTAGTTTGTCTCAGTATCATGAAAGCATTGGTCAAAGCGAAGGCGGAGCCCGGATTGTGGCTGCAGGAAGTACCGGAACCGAAAGTGGGTCCGATGGATGTGCTCATCAAGGTCCGCAAGACCTCGATCTGCGGCACCGATGTCCACATCTGGAAATGGGATTCCTGGGCCCAGCGCACCATCCCGGTGCCGATGCACGTCGGTCATGAATTCTGCGGCATCGTCGAGGCCGTCGGCTCCGGCGTGACCGACATCGTCCCCGGCGAAATCGTTTCAGGCGAGGGCCACATCGTCTGCGGCCGCTGTCGCAACTGCCTTGCAGGCCGACGCCACCTCTGCCCGAAAACCCTCGGCGTGGGCGTGAATCGCCCCGGTGCCTTCGCGGAGTATCTCTCGATCCCCTACACCAACGTTTACAAGGTCGATCCGGCCATCCCGGAGGAAATCGTCTCCACCTTCGATCCCCTCGGAAACGCCGTCCACACCGCGCTTTCCTGGGACCTGGTCGCCGAGGATGTGCTCATCACCGGCGCAGGCCCGATCGGCTGCATGGCGGCGGCCGTCTGCAAGTTCGCCGGGGCACGACACGTGGTGGTCACCGACGTGAACCCCTACCGGCTGGAGCTGGCGAAGAAGCTCGGAGCCACACGGGTGGTCGATGTTTCGAAGGAATCGCTCGACGACGTGAAGCAGGAACTCGGCATGAAGGAGGGCTTCGACGTGGCGCTGGAAATGTCCGGCCATCCCTCCGGCCTGCACGACATCCTCACCCACAGCTCGAACGGCGCGAAGGTGTCGCTGCTGGGAATTTTCCCGGAGAAGGTCGCCATCGACTGGGACAAGGTCATCTTCAAGGGTCTGATCCTCAAGGGCATCTATGGCCGGGAAATGTATGAAACCTGGTACAAAATGAGCAGCATGGTCCGCGCGGGTCTGGACATTTCGCCGGTGATCACTCACCGGTTCCACTACACCGAGTTCGACAAGGGCTTTGAGACGATGATGTCGGGCCAATCGGGCAAGGTGGTGCTGGATTGGACGGTCTAACGGTCGTCCGGTTGCGGACCAGCCCGCCAAACTCCAACCATTCCTCATGTCCTTCCTGCCGAAGCCGTTCGCCCACCCTTACGAGATCGCTCCCGAGTATTCGAAAAGCGCGGT
>JAIXVN010000349.1 GCA_027483005.1 Verrucomicrobiaceae bacterium | reverse complement strand
TTCGATGTTGGACGTTCAATGTTCAATGTTCGATGTTCAATTCCCACTTCCATGAATCTCCAGGATACCATCGCCCAGGAAAAGCTCCGCCACCTCACCCGCCGCCACTTCCTCCGCGACTGCACCACCGGTCTCGGCGGGATCTGGCTCGCTTCGCAGGGCCTCGCTTCCGGCATGAGCAAGCCGGCGATCCTTCGTGATGCGAATGACCCCCTGATGTCGCTGCCACCGCAGGCGCTTGCGAAGGCGAAGCGCGTCATCTTCCTGCACATGGTGGGGGCTCCGAGCCAGCTCGACCTCTTCGACTACAAGCCCGAACTCAAGCGCCTCGATGGCAAGGAATGCCCGAAGGAATTCCTCGAAGGCAAGCGCTTCGCGTTCATTCAAGGCGTCCCGAAAATGTTGGGCCCGCAGTTCGAGTTCAAGCAGTATGGAAAGTCCGGGGCCTGGTTCTCCGACCGCTTGCCGAACCTCGCGAAGCACGCCGACAAGCTCTGCTTCATCAAGACGATGCAGACCGACCAGTTCAACCACGGCCCCGCCGAACTGCTCGTCCACACCGGCAACCAGAACCTCGGCTACCCCTCGCTCGGCTCCTGGGTCACCTGGGGACTCGGCAGCGACAACAACAACCTGCCCGGCTTCATGGTCCTCATTTCCGGTGGCCGCATCCCACGCGTCGGGGCCTCGCTGTGGGGCTCCGGCTTCCTGCCCTCCGCGTATCAAGGCGTGCAGTGCCGCTCCGCTGGCGACCCGGTGCTCAATGCTGCGAACCCTCCCGGCATCAGCCGCGACGTCCGCCGTGCGGCGCTGGATGCGCTCGACCGGCTCGACCGCCAGACGCATCAGGAAATCGGCGATCCCGAGACGCTGACCCGCATCTCGCAGTATGAAATGGCCTTCCGCATGCAGGTCTCGGTGCCCGAGGTCATGGACATCTCGAAGGAGCCTGCCCACATCCACGAGATGTATGGCACCAAGCCCGGCAAGGAATCCTTCGCCAACAACTGCCTGCTCGCACGCCGCCTCGCCGAGGCCGGAACGCGCTACATCCAGCTCTTCGACTGGGGCTGGGACACCCATGGATCGAGCGCCGTCGAGTCGATCAAGGACGGCTTCGTGAAGAAGTGCGAGGACATCGACAAGCCGATCTCCGCCCTTCTAACAGATCTCGAGCAGCGTGGCCTGCTGGAGGACACGCTCGTCGTCTGGAGCGGCGAGTTCGGTCGCACCCCGATGCAGGAAAACCGCGGCGGCACCACCAACAAGTTCGTGGGTCGGGATCACAATCCCGGTGCCTTCACCCTGTGGATGGCCGGAGCTGGAGTGAAGCCCGGCTTCACCTACGGCGAAACCGATCCGGTCGGCTACAGCGCGGCGAAGGACCCGGTGCAGATCCGCGATTTCCACGCGACGATGCTTCATCTGTTAGGCTTCGATCACAAGAAGCTGACCTTCCCCTTCCAGGGCCTCGATCAGAAGCTCACCGGCGTGAAACCGACCAAGGTTGTGACCGGCATTCTGGCGTAGATGCGAAGTCGCGTCACTTGGGCTACTTCCCACCGATCATCCGAATCGGAAGGATCTTTGCGAGGTGCTGAAAGTCCTTGTCGACGCTCAGGATAGAAAGGCGGTGGCGGAATGCCACAGCAGCGATCAGGAAATCCGTATGAGAGGCTTGAACTCCGGCGGCCATGCAGCTGTTGCAAAATTCGGCAGCGGTCTCGTGATCGGAACTTGAGAGAAGAAGATCAGGAAAGGCGGAAAGCGCGCGTTTCAATTTGAGAAACTGTATTTTCTCTCGGATGCCGGAGAGGACTTCCTGGCGGATCGGGCCGATCATCCGGACATGTCCCTTCTCGATCAATTCCCTCAGTAAAGCGACCTCAGCCGTCTCAATCGGTTGCCTGCGTCGCAGGGCAAGCGACCAGACCGAGGAATCCACCAGAACACTCATGCCTTCGCACGGCGTCTACCGGCCTCAAGTTTCGGGTCGTAGTCGATCTTCCCGAACAGCCCGAGGATTTCCTGCTGCTTCTTGTGGGCAATGTACTCGACGAGCGCATCCGTCACCGCCGCCTTCTTGCTGCGGTGCTTGCCGAGGGAAACCGCTTCCTCAAGGAGCTTCTGATCGATATCGAGATTGGTCGCCACGCACAAAGGCTCGCACAAGGGACCGCCTGCTGCAAGTTCCAAGGATCTTGTTACTTCACCAGCCCTTCCGAGGAACCGAACCAGACGGCCGCATAGGGCCACTCGGCTCCGTCACGCCAGAGAAAGGCGAAGAAGGGTCGGTCGAACCAGAACTTGCGGGGGACCGCCGTGGCGCCGCCCGATGCAAATGGATCCACCTCCATCGCGGCAGTGGATTCGAATTTCACCCCCAGTCCATCGATCTCGAGCTTCATGTCGGTCACGGCCTGCGAAACCTCAGAGGGGATCTTCGAGTCCTTGAACCAGATCGCCCCCTTGAAGTCATCGCGAAAGTCCGCATGAGCTTTCAGTGAAATCTCCGGCACGCGCAGATCGTCCGCCTGGTGCAGGGACTTGTCGTCCCAGCCCAATTCATCGCCTTCGTGTCGATCCCAGCCATCGCGCCAGGTCTTCACCCAACGCATCGCCTCAATCATCGGCTGAGCCTCCGCCGGTTGATAGAGCACGAGGCTGTCATCCCCGACCTTCGCCAAAAGCTGCAGGGCCATGCAGCGCTCGAGCGGTCGGTAAGCGAGAACACGGACGCATTCCGCATGGTCTGATGCAGCCTCGCCCCTCGCCCCAAAGAACCGGACCGGCTTCTTTTCCGGACCCCATGAGAGCCTGGATTCACCCGAGGGGCTGAAGGCCTTCCTGAAGAGGAAATCGCGCTTCATTCCCACGTAGGCAGCCCAACCGCCTGCGGCTCCATTGTATTTGAAGGGCTTCGGGCCTTCTCCAGCGAGGACCTGCCACTTCTGATTCGCCTCATCCGCCAACTTCTCCAAGGCATCCCCGGTCACGGCAAACCATCCGTCCTTGGGCAGCACCGCGTTCTCCTTCCATGAAAAGCCCGCCATGCGCGTGACCAGTGGATTCGGCGGCTCCACGCGATCAAGCGTCTTCGAGCTTTTCGATCCGAGCATGCGATCAAAGGCCGACTGCATGGCTCCGGTCCAGACCGTGGTCTGGCCTGACGAGCAATCGACTCCAGGATGCGCCACGATTCCAATCTCCGCATTCAGGCATCCGGCGATCAGGGGCAGCAGGAGAATGGATCGTTTCATCGGCTGGGCTTGAGTTTCACGACGACGATATCTGCCGTCACGATGGCGAGCAACTTGCGGGTCGGATCCGGTGTGCCATCCGCGGCTTTCGGAGTCAGAACTGAAAGCAACTGCGGCATGCCATCTGCCAGGGTGAGCGAAGTGTTGCTTCTGATGGAATAGAAAAGAGGCATCTCGATCCATGACTCGTTGCCCAGCTCATCCTTTCTCACGTTCCACTTCCTGACGCCAGTATCGAAAACGATTTCGGGAGCGAGACGCAGGTCAATGATTGCCGGATCGGCATCGATCACAGGTTCGATTTCCAGCGTGCCGCCGGTATTCCGCGTTTCAAAGGCAGTGGGAGTCACCGACTGCATGGCCGCCTTGAATGCCTTTTCTTGAGGGGTCGCGTTTTCCTTATTCGCGGCATCGCCGAGCCCCGCACAGGATGGCTCATATTCCGTCGGATAGATCACCTCGCGGATCGATTCAGTCGTCGCCTTCTGCCCACTCCTGGCGACCACCATCATGGTTTCATGCAAACTTGCCTTCTGCGCATCGATGGCCTTCTGAAGTTCCTCGCGCAACTTGCTGCCGTCTTTCCCGAGCTTCTCCTTGTAGAGCAAGCGGGTCGCTTCCGCCGAAGGCACTTCGATAAACTCCAGGGTCACCTGGACCTGCCTTGGGGCATTCAGCGGTTCGTCCCAGTCCTGAGCCTGGCCAGGGCTACCCTTGTCGAAAGCCTTCGGGGCTGGACGTGGTGCGGGTTCCTCGGCTCGGAGGAGGCCAGACACGATCAGACAGGAGAAGAGAGTCAGTTTCATGAGTGAAGATGGGATTGGATGGATTCGATCTAGGTTCCTCATTTGGTGGTGGTGGAAGTGATCACATCGGCGGTCAATATCACCAACAGCTTGCGGCTACGATCCGGAATTCCTTCCGCATTCTTCGGTGTCAGGACGCAGAGCAGCTCTGGCGCGCCATCCTCCACCGTGAGAGAGGTATTGGATCTGATGGAGTAGAAGAAGGGCATCTCGACTGACGATTCGTTGCCCAGTTCATCCTTATGAGGGTTCCACTGTCTCGCGCCCGCTTCAAACACGAGCTCAGGAACAAGCCGGAGATCGATGATTTTCCCGTTCTCGCGAATCATGGGTTCGATCTCCAGGGTGCTGCCGGTATTTCGCGTTTCGAAGGCGGTGGGAAGCGGCGGACATTCACGAGGATTTTTCTCAAATGCCTCCTGCCTTTCCGCTGGAGTGGGCGCACCACCACATCCCAGCCAAGATATTGGCTCATACTCCGTCGGATAGATCACCTCGCGAATCGACTCCGATGTTGCCTTGGTCCCGCTGTGTGAGGCCACCATCATGGTTTCAAGCACGCTGGCCTTTTGAGAATCCACCATGACTTGAAGCGCTGCCCGCAGCTTGGTTCCGTCCTTTCCAAGCTTGTCCTTGTAAAGCAGCTGGGTGGCGTCTGCCTGAGACACTTCGATCATTTCAAGGGTGACCTGGACATGACGTGGGGAAGGCAGTTCTTGATTGTCCGGCGCTTGCGCCTTTGAAGCAGGACTTGGAGCGGGATCCTTGGCCATCAGCGCTCCTACAAGAACCAAACAAGGCAAGATCGCGGTTTTCATGGTCCTTTGAGACTGGACAACTCTCGTCCCTATTCAAGGAAAGTCACAAAAACTGGTCACGGCTTCGCGAGTTTCAGAAACTCGGCGGCATAGCGCTCGCCAAGCTTGCGGGCGGAGGCGGCGTCGAAGTGGAGTTTGTCGCCCTTGTCGGTCAGGCCTTCCGAGTTCACCAGGGCGCAGAGCGGAACCTTGGCCACCACGGTCGGCAGGTTGTCGTTGAAGGCCTTGCTCTCGCGTCGAAAGCGGCCGAGGTCACCTACCACCACCGGCAGTTTGTCATCGCCCAGATCCTGTCGCAGTTGAGTAATCATGGCGGATAGTCGATCCGCGTAGGAGGCCACCTTGTCCGGCGCGCTGTCGGACTCCCCCTGATGCCAGAGGATGCCTGCGAGCTTGCCCTGCTTCATCGCTTGCTTCGCCCGCAGCATCGCGGCGCTGTAGAGTGGGCCGCCGGCTTTCCACTGATCAAGGCTGGTGCCGCCGACCGCGCAGGGGATGAGGCCGATGGACGACTTGGGATCCTGCTTGAGGATCTCACGGGCGAACTCCGAGCCCGGACCTACGCCGGCGATCGGCTTGTCGAAATGAAGAGGGTCTTTGGCGGGCTCCCACTTCAGATCCTTGTTCAGCATGAAGATCTTCGGATTCACCGCCTGATCCTGCGGTTCCACTTTTCCGCGACCCGCCATGTTCGACTGACCGATCAGCAGGAACAACTTCATCGGTCCGGGCACAGGGTCGGCCATCACGCAGGACGCCGTGAGCAGGGACAAGATGATTGATCGGAGCATGATGGACCTTGTTTACGCAGCAGAATCGCCCTTCTTCTTTTTCGGAGCGAAGAGCAGTTCGATGTAATTCGCCGCTGCCTGGCCGAGTTCGGATTTCGGGTCGATGTCGCGCATCTTTTCCAGGACCGGACGGACCTCGTTCTTCTTCTCCGGCCAGCGCTGATAGAGCGCGAATTTCGCGGCCTGGAGTTCCTGGCGCTGGGTCGTCGAGAGTCGCGGATTCCGATCCCACTTCGCGAACTCGGTCTCTGCCTCGGCGTAGTTCTTCGACTCGGCCACCTTCAGGGCGAGGTCGACGAGGGCTTCGTTGGAAAAGGTGTACTTGCCGATGTAGCCGGACTTGTCGTCAGGATCGGCCTTGCGGATCTGCTCGAGGATGGGCTTGTAGATTCCTTTCGGACCGAGGCCGAGGTTCATGCGGTCGAGCCCCTGTCCCAGCTTGCCCGCCTTGAGGATGGCGGAGGCCCCATCGGCCGATTTCCAAAGTTCATCGCGCTCGCGTCGGGTCGCGAGGAGCTTCTTCGTCGCAGCGAGCAATCCTCCCGCCGCGGCGAGTTCCTCGGTGCCTGAAACGGTTCCGACGAGGCGACCTTCGGAGTCGTAGAGCGCGACGGCAGGCAGGCTTCTAACAGGTGGGTTGCCCGCCTCGTTGTTCTTGAGCGCGGCCTTCTCGGCATCGGTCGGGTTCTCCTTGCGGTCGAGATCGACCAGCAGCACGCCGGAGCCCACGGTCGAAAGGAAGCGCGGATCATTCCAGATCTTCGCCACCACCTCGCCGGGGCGGTTCCAATCGGAGCCATGGACGAAAACCACGATGTCGGACTTCGAGGTCTTCGCCTGTGCGGCGGCAGTCGTGAAATCGGCGACCCTTTGTCCGAATGCGGAGTTGGCCAGCAGCAGAAGGGCGATGAGAGCGTTTCGGTTCATGATGGATGGATCTGCTGAAGTTACTGAAGGCGACGGCCATAAACCCGGATGCCGGCCAGGTGGAAGAACTCCTTGCGCTCGTCATCGCGCTCCGCCTTCACGAACTGCACGCGGGTCGCCTTGCCTGCCAATGGAATGCGCCACGGGCCCTTCTGCTCCGTGGTGCGAAACACCTCGGTCCAGGTCGTGCCATTTTCCGAAATCGAGATCTTCAAGGGCATCTGCCGCGCGCCGTTCTGTCCATAGTCGCTGCCGAGCACCACGATGCCGCTGACATCGCCGAGCTTGCCGAGGCGAACGACGACATTCGGGCGGACCTCGCTATCCGTGTGAAAGCTCCCGCCTTCCTCCTCCAACAGCCCCCAGTGATTCTCCGGATGATCCCACTGCGAGGTCGAGGAGGCCTTCATCAAACCGCCGGAGGAAAGCAGATCTCCGGGGAAAGGTTCGGCCTTATCGGGGGTAGGCTTGCGCAGGGAGCTGCCCGCCTTGCCGAGGGACTGGAAGGCTTCGACATTGCCCGCTTGTTCCGCCGCGAGGATCGCAGGGCCGAGGGCCGCGCGGAGTCCTGCTTCGTTCGAGCCTGCATTCGCCGAGGAAAACACCCGCCCAAGCACCGCGAAGTAGGCGTTCGACGAGGCCGGGGCCGTGCTGAATTTTTTCTGGCCCCAGGCAATGGTCGGCGCGAACCACGACTTCGAGGCCGACTGGATCGCGAGCACCTTTTCAAAGAAGGCAAGCTGCGTGGCGTCGTCTCCGCCGAGGGCCTTGGACTGGGCTTCGAGGGCATCGTCGAACTGCCACATCACCGGACCATCCTCCTTGGAAATCGCCGAGTGGTAGGTCATCAGGAACTCCAGTTTCGCGTCATCCGCCAGCGCGGCGAGGGCAGGCGTGAGGATGCGCGAGAAAACATCCCAGGCGGACTCCGGGTAGCCGGAAAGCTTGGTGGCGATTGATCGACCGATGACCGACCAGGCTTCGGGCTTCGGCTTTCTCACATCGCGGAGGAACTCGACCGACTCGATCCAGGCGGGCACATTGATCGGCTGGGCCTCAAGCGCTGCGGCATAGGCCGCCTCGGCGAGATCAGGATTCTTTTCCTTCAAAGAACGGGCCTGCCAGAGATGGGCCTGACAAACATCGTAGGCGGCCTTGTGGCCGAACGCAGCCTCCTGGATCACGAGCTGCGTCCAGGTCCGACCCCAGAGGCTGGTGTGAAGCCCGCGCTGCCAGGAAAGCGTGTAGGCCGGCTGCCAGTTGCCTTTGGAAACGCGGACGGCGTAAGCACAGTGGCCGGGCTCACCCATTGTGATCGCCGGGATGCCATTCGCGCGGGCGGCATTCGCTCCGTAGTGGGAGAGCGATCCACATACGCCGCCGACCTCGCGGACGCGCTTGGCATGGATCTCGTGAGTAAAGGGCGCATAGTAGTTCGCGCCGTGGATGGAGTCGCCGAAGAGGTTGTTGAGCTTGTAGGGTGCCTGCCAGCAAGCCCCGGTGTAATCGCTGACTGGCAGCTTCACGTTGTCGCGCAGCCAGACGAGTGAGTCATTTCCCCAACCGCCGACATCGGAAAATCCACCGTTTCCGCCTGCGGAAACCACGAAGCGCTTCTCCCAGGTCTCCAGGGCATCGAAGCTTGGATGCAGCTGGTTCGCCTTCCTCGAATCCCGGAAATAGGCATAGCGGTCAAAGGCCTTGTCTTCCGGCCAGTCCTTCATCGCGAAGGTCAGTGCCACCGCTGCCGCCGTGGTCTGCTCGTGTCGGTTCGTCAGCCCCTGCGGATCGGCTTTCCAGAGCGATGCGAGAATTCGAAGGCCCTTCGATGGATCGTCGCATGGGCCGGAGAGCATGAAGTCCGCGACGCGTTCCTTCGATTCGAAAAGGTCCTCCACAAAGCGGCGATCGGTGCGGGAAAGCTTGTCGATCGCGTCGTCCGCCACCCGTTTCAATTCCGCCACCGCCAGGGCATGACGACCCTCCGGGGTCGAGGCCGTGGATTGAATCGACGCTTCATTGGTGACTTCGACTCCCTCGAGGGCTCCGAGTAGCGACATGGGCGTGCACAACAAGACGATCGAGCAAATCAGCGACGAATTCATGGCAGACAAAAGGATGCGCCTGCTACGCTGCCGCAAAGCGTCGCCTTTCCAATCAAATTCAAGCCTCCCATGTCCTCAACCACCCGCACTCCTTGGCTGACGCCCGTGCTTTTCGCCTTACTGATCATCGGACTTGGCGGGCTTGGAGGCGTGGCCTTCTCGGGTGGTGGACAAGGCTGGTATCAGGCCCTCCAACGTCCGCCCGGCACGCCTCCGCCGTGGATCTTCGGGCCGGTGTGGACATTGCTGTATGCGATGATGGGGATTTCGCTGGGGCTGCTGGTGAGGGACAGAAGGACGGCTGGGGCGCGATCCGCCATCGCGGCTTTCATCCTTCAGCTCGTCCTCAACCTCGCCTGGACGCCCCTGTTTTTCGGAGCCCACCGCAGCGGGCTGGCGCTGATCGACATCGTGGCGATGTGGCTCTGCATCGCGTGGACGATCGTTCTCGCCAGAAAGGTGAACCGGATCGCCGCCTGGCTGCTCGTTCCCTATCTGATCTGGGTCAGCTACGCGACCTACCTCAACGCCGGGTTCTGGTGGCTGAACCGCTGAGCACTGCGGCGTCTTCAGGGCTTCGTCTTCGGAGGCATTGCGGTGGCTTCCACTGCATCGCCCTCGCGCAGCATCGCGTTGGGACTTACGATGACCGTCGTACCAGCGAGAGCCGAGGACGTGACCTCCGCCAGCTCGCCGAGATTGCGCCCTTGAGAAACCTCGATGAACTTCGCCTTGCCCTGATCGGCCAGGACGACGAGCGATTTCCCATTTCTGTTCAGGAGCGTGTTGGTGGGCAGGAGGAAGGTGCCGGCCACGGGTTCCAGCATGAAGGAAACCGTTCCTGTTAGACCCGCTGGAAGAACCCGATCCTCGTTCTTCAGCAGCAGCTCGACGCGCATCGTCCCGGAGGTCGGATCGATCGACTGGCTGCTGCGCACGACTTTCGCGGCGAAGGATTTCCCGGGCAGCTCATTGAAACGCACCGTGGCTTCCCGACCAATGGAAAGTCTCATGGCCAGACCGGGGGCCGCCTGCATCACGACCCGGAGTTCATTGATGCGGACCACCTGAAACAGCCAGCCATCCACCCCCGCCGAATCGCCTCGGACCTGGTCTCCCCTATCCACATTTCGCGCCGCGATGGTGGCATCGAAGGGTGCGCGAAGGATTGAGAATCCCTGCACTTCCTTCAAGCGGGCCAGCTCGGCGGTCCTCAATCGGAGGTCGGCCTCGAGCTGTTCGGTGATGGAGGCGAGCTGCTCCATTTCCTCCACCGCCATGGCCCGGGTCTTGACGAGGGAGGCCGCACGCTCCGAGTTGCTGTGGGCATTGCGGGCCCTGCTTGCGGCCGCATCGACGGCGGCGGCGGCGGCCTCCACCTGCCGGTCCACCTCGGGCGCATCGATGACGGCGAGCACATCACCCGCCTTCACCACGTCACCGATATCAACCTTCCGCTCACGGACGGTTCCGGTGGCACGGCAGAAGAGTTTCGCTTC
The DNA here is from genome assembly GCA_027483005.1 of Verrucomicrobiaceae bacterium. Lineage (GTDB taxonomy): Bacteria > Verrucomicrobiota > Verrucomicrobiia > Verrucomicrobiales > Akkermansiaceae > Luteolibacter. The sequence continues at coordinate 166 of JAIXVN010000349.1, read as the reverse complement.
CTCCGCTGGTTCGGTGTGGGCGGGCAGTTCAAAGCTGCGTGGTGCGTTGGCGGCTTGGGGAACCACGGTCTTCACCGGGACGGGGTCCGCGCGAAGGGCCGGCGAGAGCGAAAGCAGACAGCAAAGGATGATGCGGCGTTTCATGGCTGGATCAGATCGTGGTGGC
>JAIXVN010000268.1 GCA_027483005.1 Verrucomicrobiaceae bacterium | reverse complement strand
GTTGACCTTGCAGAGTTCAGTTCCGAACAGACCATTCACCAGGGTGGACTTGCCCGCGTTCACCTCTCCTGAAACGACGAAGAGAAAGGGCGCGGAAAGTCCTTGTTGGACGGCATCAGCAGGCAGGTCCTGGCCGATCGAGGCTTCTGTCTGCCTGCCGAGATCGACGATGCCGCAGATCACCTCCATCAATCGGTCGCGCGTCGCGAAATAGCGCTCGCCGAACATGGCAGCATTGGAAAAAGGGGAAATGCCGGACTCAGGGAGCCGCCGCTCCATTGCCGCCGCTGGATTGCATGGAGAGCAACTGGGACACCGTCACGAACTTGTAGCCTTTTTTCAGAAGGCCATCGAGGGTGGCCGGCATGGCGTCAACCGTGCCGACATGGATGTCGTGGGCGAGAATGATGGCACCCGAGGAAGTCTGGGTGAGGATGCGCGAGCAGATCGCAGCTGAGCCGGGACGCTGCCAGTCGTTGGGGTCAACGGACCAGAGGACCGTCGGATAGCCGTATTCGGCGTGCACCCATTCGCGCTGGCGCTGGAGAAGGGCTCCGTAGGGCGGTCGCATCACGCGTGGCTGGATGCCCGTGGCCTTGACGATGGCTTCGCGGGTCTTGTCGAGCTCCTGACGGACCTGATCGTCGCCCATCTTGGTGAGAAGCCGGTGGGTGTAGGTGTGTGAGGCGATCTCATGGCCCTCGGCCACGATCTGGCGGGCGATTCCGGGATAGAGGTCCACGTTCCGACCGACCACGAAGAAGGTGGCCTTGATGTTGCGGGCGCGCAGCATGTCGAGCAGTCGCGGGGTGTTCTGAGAGTGCGGGCCGTCATCGAAGGTGATTGCAATGTACTGGCCGGCTGAGGGAACACGGGAAAAGCTGATGTTGCCATCCTTGGAGAAATTCGAGGGCAGGTTGATGTCCGGGTTGCGCTGCACCGGACCTTGGACGGGAGGAGTCGCATAAGCCGTGTTGCGGGTGGTTTTCACCGGGGCGGCCGGACCCGTGAGAGGGGTGAGCGGAGCGGGTGCGAACGCCTCTTTCTGCGCTGAGCAGCTGCCGAAGGTGATGCTCAAGGCGGCAACCGAGAAAGTGGCGAGGATCCGTTTCATGTGGCGGGTAAAGGCGGAGCGCATTGGGATTGAAGGGGGGACTATCCCCGGATCGCCTGGTCTTGTCACGCCCGGTTTTCTAACACGTCGCCTCAGCAAAAGCGGCTCAGCAGGGGTGAAAGCTCGGCCGCCACAGGCTCCGGCCAGAAGCTGCGGGGCGTCATGATCGCGCCATCCAACGAGCGGTGCTCCGGCCAATCCGGCACCAGCGGGATGCGCGGGATCGCGGCGGAAATGGTCCGCTTCGCCGCGCTGACGTTGGCGTGCAGATGTCCCATGACTGCCTCGGCGGTCACCGGCTCCTCCTCGATTTTCCAGCAATCGTAGTCGGTGATCATCGCCAGCGTTCCGATCGCGATCTCGGCCTCGCGGGCCAGTTTGGCCTCAGGCAGATTGGTCATGCCAATGACGTCAAAGCCCAGCCTGCGGTTGGTCTCGCTTTCCGCACGGGTCGAGAATGCCGGGCCATCCATGTTGACGTAGGTCCCCCCATCGTGAACCCGGCATCCCGCTCCCGTGGCCGCCTCCTTGAGGATTTCCCGCAGGCCGGAGCTGAAGGGCTCGGCGAAGGAAACGTGACCCACGATTCCCCGACCGAAAAACGTGTGGTGCTCCCGGCGGCTCGTGCGGTCGAAAAACTGGTCCGGCAGCACCACATCGCGCGGGGCGTATCCCTCCTTGAGGCTGCCGACCGCCGTGACGCAGATCAGCCAGCGGACATTCAAGCTCCGCAGCGCCCAGAGGTTCGCGCGATGGTTGATCTCCGTCGGCAAAATGCGGTGGCCCCGGCCATGTCTCGGGAGAAACCAGACCTGACGCCCCGCGAAGGTTCCGCCAACCAGGGCGTCCGATGGCTCGCCAAACGGCGTGGCAATGACCCGCTCCTCCGACTTTTCAAATCCGTCAAGCTCGTAAAGCCCGCTGCCGCCAATGATTCCGATCGCTGCCTGCTCCATGGTGTCGGGAGAAAAGCAGACCGCCCCGATCGCGTCGAGCGCCAGGCATAGAAGAATCGGAACCAGAATGGACACGAATCCGGAATGCCGGATTCTTGAACGCCAACGTTCTCTTCCATCCGCGTTCTCCGCGCCTCCGTGTGAATCCCAATTCAATTCCCCCTCATTCACGTTCATTTGGCGTCCATTCGCGGTTGAAAAAAGACCCCGATCCCTCCCCGGACAGATTGTCTCGCCTCGCTGCGTAGTTTCGCGGACCTTTCTCAGGTCGCCCCATGCACAATCCCCTCGAAGTTGAGCACCACGAACCCGCATGCGCCGTTGCCTGATCGTCCTCTCCGGGGTCTCCCTGACAGCCTGCCGGCCCAGGGAGGTCGTTTCCCAGGACTTAAGCGCTCCAACAACCGTGCCGACCAATTCCGCCGAAATCCTGCCTGGTCCCGAACGCGCCGCTGCGGCCAAGGCCCGCGTCCTTTCCCAACTTGAGAAGGATCTCGCGGAGAAGGGCCTTCATTTCGGCGACCCCGTTTTTCTCAGAGCCTTCAAGGATGAGCGACTGCTGGAGTTGTGGATGCGTCGTCGCGAAACCGGGAGGTACGAGCTCTTTCGTAGCTGGCCCATCGCCGGGGCGTCCGGTGTCGCGGGCCCGAAGCTGGCGGAAGGGGACTCGCAGGTGCCGGAAGGCTTCTACTTCGTCACGCCCGAGCGGATGAAGCCCGACTCGCAGTTCCACCTCGCCTTCAACATCGGGTATCCGAATGCCTGCGATCGCGCCAATGGACGCACCGGCACCTTCATCATGGTTCACGGCGCGGAGTGCTCGGTCGGCTGCCTCGCCATGACCGATGCCAGGATCGAGGAAATCTACACCCTCTGTGACGCCGCCCTGAAGAACGGTCAGCGCTTTTTCAGGGTCCACGTCTTTCCTTTTCGCATGACTGAAGAGCGCATGGCCGCCATCAGTGGCCAGACCTGGGAGGACTTCTGGAAAAACCTGAAGGAGGGCCACGACCTGTTCGAACGCAACAAGGTCCCCCCGGAAGTCGAGGTCGAGGGCCTGCGATACATCTTCAAGTAAAACCAATGGAGCAATCATGATCTTCCCCGCTCATCGGCGTAAAAGATAGGCCATGATAGGCGACTTTGTTCAAGATTGTCTTATCTTAATCCCTCTTCGTTTGGAATTTAGGATTTAGTGTTTCCTCTCCTCTCTATCTTTCATCAAAGAACTTCTTCATCGCCCGCTGTTCGTCGGGATCGAGTGATTCCTTCCAGACCCGGTCGCCGCCCTGGCCGGTGGCCTGGGTGCCGCCGCCGTTCGAGGCCTTGCTGGGGGACTTGTCGACCTCGTGTTCGCCGTCCTGGAGCTGCAACAGATCTCCGGGAGTGGTGCGGGAAAGGTCCTTCGCATCGAGTCCCGTGAGTGCACCGGTTTCGGTCTTGTTGGCTTCCTTGCCGAGGACTCCGGGTGCATGACCCGGACCGCGATCCACTCCGCCTTTTCCGGCTCCTTCTCCATCCTGGCCTTCGCCCTCTCCGTCGCCGCTGCCTTGGCCTTGACCTGGCTTGTTTCCCTGACCGTCGCCATCCGCCTGGAGTTGGTCTTCCCAATCTCCCTGACCTTCGCCCTGGCCCTGCATGCCCTTCATCGCCTCGTTGGCCTTGCCGAGGTTTTCCTTGAGCTGCTGCATCTGCTCCGGGGTGATTTGCCCGAGGTTCTGTGGATCGAGGGACTTGAGCTGCTTGAGCAGGTCCGGATTCGGCTTCATCGCGCCATTCTGAAGTCCCTGCAGCGCCTGCTCGAATTCATTGGCCATCCTCGCCGGATCGCCTTCACCCCCGCCAGCGGCCTTTTGCAGATTGCCCATCGCCTTGTCGGCCCGCTCCAGCTCCCGCTCCATGCGCTTGAGCTCCGCCTGATGCTCCTTTTTCAGCGAGTCACTGGCCTCCAGCGAGGAATGGCTGAACCAGTCCTCCTCCTTCTGGGCGCGCAGTTCCTCCACCTTCTTCTTCATGTCCTCGATGTAGGCCTCATCGACCACGGCATCCTTCGCCAGTTGGTCAAGGTCCGACTCGATCTTCTTCCAGGCCTGTGGCTCTTCAGGGCCATCCTTCTTCGCCACCGGCAGGGCCGAAACGGGAACGAACAGCCCGGCGCCCAAAAGCAGGATCGCTCCGAGTGTCGGCACCAGCAACCTTGGCCAGTTCCAACGGACTCCCGATTCCGCGTTCATCTGAGGATCCGGCCAGGCGGTTACTCCCGCCCTGGCGGCCGAAAGCGAGTTGCGCAGCTTCATGGTCGCCTCGATCCGCACCAGCGACTGCTCGGGCGTCTCAAACTTCCGCTTCGCCACCAGCCAGGCCCCGAGCGCCAGAGCTCCGAGCGCGATCCCGACCCCGAGCGCATACTGCCACAGCGGCGTGTCCGGTGAATCCCGTCGCAGCATCAGCAGCACGCAGGCACCCGCCGTGGAAAGGATGACCAGCGGGGCCGACAGCCGTTCCAGCCACCACGCGACGTTGATCCTCTTCGCCGTCCGCGTGGCCAAACCGATCCAGTGATCGCGGTTCTGCTCTGAAGTGCTCGCCATGTCAGCCTTCAGCTATCGCAGACCTCTCGCCAAAGCGAATCCGAAAAGGATGAAATTTCGGGACCTCCGTCCGCTTGGGAGGTGAAAGACCACGTGCTTGGTCGCAGGGACACGAGGGAAACTGAGGTCGTGGAGGAAGCCCGGAACCAACTCCCATCACATGATCTCCTCAACTTCCCCGTTATCTGCGGTTTCATGACTGCCCGCCCCGCCGATGGACCACTCTGACAGTCCGAGCCCGAGAATTCCCGTGATCGGACTTCTCCACCTGCACCCAACGAGCGATCCCGCTGGTTCATCCGATCCTGATTTCCTGAGCCCCGTAGGAGTGGATCATCCCAGATTTCCATTGGCTTTCCGGGCTTTCCGCTATTGGCTTCCACCTGCTGATGCGCTGCTTCTACTCCCAGGATTTCGAACTCGAACTGCCCGCCGGACATCCGTTCCCGATGGACAAGTTCCGCGTGTCAAAGGACATGCTCCTCGACGGCGGAATCCTCCGGCCCGAGGAAATCATTGACGTCGGCACCGTCGCGAATTTCCACCTGCTGAAGCTCGCGCACGAGTCCGACTACATCTCGAAGATCGAATCCGCCTCGCTGGACCGGAAGGAGCAGATGGTGCTCGGGTTGCCGATCGGACCAAAGCTCTTCACGCGCAGCGCGATCGAGGTCGAGGCCACCCGCCAGGCCTGTTTCGCGGCACTCGCCGAGGGCATCGGCGTTTGTCTGGCCGGTGGCACCCATCATGCCTTCAGCGAACACGGCGAGGGCTACTGCGTGTTCAATGACGTCGCCATCGCCATCCGCGATCTCCAGGACAAGCAGCCGAACATCAAGATCATGGTGGTGGACACCGACGCCCATCAGGGCAACGGCACCAACGCCATCCTGGCGAATGATCCGCGCGTGTTCACCTACTCGATCCACGTCGGACGGAACTATCCGACAAGGAAGGTCGAGGGTTCGATGGACATCGAGACCGTGCGCTTCGTGGAAGGGGAGATGTATCTCAAACAGCTCTTTGTTTCGCTGGCGGCCGCGCTCGATGCCTTCGCGCCGGACCTCGTGATCTGGATCGCCGGGGCCGACAACCACCGCAACGATCGTTTCGGGCAGATGCACCTTTCCGTCAAGGATCTCCAGCGTCGCGACGAGGTTCTGCTCAGGGCTTTCCTGAAGAACCGCATCCCGGTGGCCGTGCTCTATGGCGGCGGTTACAACCGCCAGGCCGAGTTCACGGCCAAACTGCATCGCAACACGGTCGCCACCGCGAAGAGGCTTGCGACCGAATTCCGGGGACTGTGAGCTGGACTTTCCAATCCGTGGCCATCGTCGGATCCGGCGCGATCGGGCTCTACTATGGCGGGCGACTCGCCCAGGCCGGTGAAGATGTTCGGTTCCTGCTCCGATCGGATTTCGATGAGGTGAAACTCAATGGCATCCGCTGCAGGAGCGTCCATGGCGACTTCAGTCTGCCGATGGTGAAGGGCTGCCGCAGCGCTGCGGAGATCGGCCCGGTCGATCTGGTCATCGTGTCGTGGAAAGCGACCGCGAACGGCCACCTGCGCGAGGTGCTCCAGCCCTTGTTGCATGCGGGCACCCAGGTGCTCACGCTCCAGAATGGTCTTGGCAACTGCGAGGCCATCGCCGCCATCACCGGCCCGGAGCGGGTGCTGGGGGCGCTTTGCTTCGTCTGCCTCAACCGACTGGCTCCGGGATTCGTCAGCCACACGGCGGGCGGACGGATCTCGGTGGGGGAGTTTTCTCCGGATGAAAGGGGTCGCGCGCAGGAGGTGGTCTCGCGCTTCAAGGCGGCCGGCATCCCGGCGGAGCTGGGGGAACCGCTCGCGGAAGCCCAATGGACCAAGCTGGTCTGGAACGTGCCGTTCAACGGCCTGTCCATCGCCGAGGGCGGCGTGACCACCGACGAACTACTACGCTCACCGGAGATCGAGACGGAGATCCGCTGCCTGATGCAGGAGATCGTGACGGCGGCGAGGGCGATCGGTCTGTCGCTCGGTGAGGACCTGATCGACTTCAACATCGAGCGGACCCGACCCATGGGCCCCTACCGGCCTTCCAGCATGATCGACTACCTCGAAGGCCGCGAGGTCGAGATCGGCCCGATCTGGGAGGAACCGCTGCGCCGGGCGAAAGAGGCCGGAGTGCCCATGCCCCATCTGGAAAGGCTTCTCCAGCGCATCAGGTCCCGTCTCGCGGCCCGGAAGTGATGCGGCATTGGCCCTGCGTCACGGGCCTTGAACCAACCGTGCGGTCGTCTGGTGGATTCTCGCTTCAGGGTGGAGGCGTGGAAGATGATGGAGAGGATGCGAGTCCGCGAGGACCGCCGCCACAGGCCCGATGTCATTTACAGGGCGATCGCATCTTTGAGACTCAGAATCAACTGGGAGTCCTTCCGATGGAGGGGAAAGGAGGCCCTGTTGTACACGTCATCCCGCATCGTGATTCTTGCAGCCATCCACTCCTTCTCTTCGAACTGCTGCAACATCATTGAAGCCACAAAGGATCCGTTCTGATCGCTCAACTCGGCATTGTGCCAAGGCCAAGGCAGCCTTTCCTGGTCCTGATCTCGACGACCACAAAGCCTTTCTCGGCTTTGTTTGCCCGGCACCGGACTTCCTTCTCGGAGGTGTCTTCATCGACGCTCTGTGCATCGAGCGTGACAAGCCTGGGAACCTGCAGGCCTGATCCGGAGGACTCACCAAGCAGGGAAACAAAAGGTAAAATCACGGCGAGGACCACAACCCGATGAACATACGCAACTGGATGGAGTATCTTCATGAGGGTGAATCGAACCTGCCTGGGAAAACAAAACGCAGATGAACCAAGATGAGCCTTGATGGATGGTGGTGAATGAAGAGTGCGGCACTAATCCTATGGGTGATTTGATCTGATTGTGGATGTATTGGATTGTCTGATTCTATCCACGTTCATCTGCGGTTTCATTTGTCTTTCCAGGATTGTGCCACTTCATTCGCGGGTTTCTGTCTCGTCCGGCCC
>JAIXVN010000226.1 GCA_027483005.1 Verrucomicrobiaceae bacterium | reverse complement strand
GAAGAGGGCATTTGCCTCAGCCATTTTCCGCACCTGGGTGGGCAGATCGAACTTGGCGATGATCTCGCGGACGTTGTCCGAGTAGCCGTCGAGGTAGTGGTTGAAGTTGGCTTCGAGCTGGGAGGGATTCCCGAGCAGGCTCTTGAGGGTGAACTTGGAGGTATTGTAAAAGACTTGACCGGACGCCTCGCAGAGCCCGGCAGGATCGAGGACGGCCATCTTCGCCTCGGTCTTCTGGAACTTCACTTCGGCCAGCACCGCGTCCTTGGTTTCCTCCAGCAGGCAGTCGATCCGGCGGAGGACGAACATCGGGAGTATGACGTCGCGGTATTTTCCGCGGACGAAGACGTCGCGGAGGCAGTCGTCCGCGATGGACCAGATGAAGGAGACAATCTTGTTGTGGGTGGCGTGATCCATCAGATGCCTTTGGTTTATCCGTTGAACGACTCAAGACAAGCAAGCACTCCGGAAACGGTCCAATCCAAGGTTGTGGCCTCGTGGCATCAAATCTGGCGAATGGCCTGGGTGCGAGCCAATGGATCCTAATCAGCTTCTCGAGGGCTGGGATGAAGTCGATGTCTCGGTTGCGATGATTGATCTTGGATGGGTGCTATCATCGAAAAGAGGTGGTGGGGCTTTTGACTCTGGGGCTTTGGCTGGCTGAAGTGGTCAGCGGTGATACCTTGAAACTCGTTCCGGTGACGAAGCTGGCCGCGGTGCTTCATCCGCCCTGATCTGGGAATCGATCCTGAAGATTCCTCGCCCATGAGTTGGCTTTTCCTGAAGCAGGATTGCCGTTCCTCACAACGTTTCAGGCTTTGACCGCCGTGTATTCGCTGAACACCCACACGAGGGCCTTGCGTTTCACTTCGGTGAAGCCGGCTGCCACGAAGGCGGCCTGGACCTGCTCGGGACGCACGCAGGTGTCCATGGTCCAAGAAATAGACCATCATCTCCTCCACCTTCGCGCTGCGGGTGAGGAGGTGCGAGAAAAACGGATAGATCTGGCCGAAGTAGAGTTTGAAAAACCATGAGCCGAGTTTCCCCTGCGGGCGGGTGGCTTCGAGGATGAGGACCTTGCCGCCGGATTTCAGCACGCGATGAAATTCCCGGAAAGCCGCCTCCAGATCGGCGAAGTGTCGGAGCGCGTAGCCGATCGTGAGGAGCTCAAACGGTTGATCGGGCAAGGGCATCGACTCGGCCCCGCTCTGGATGAAGGTGGCGTTGGGTTTCTTCCCCGCCACCGCCATGAGACTGGTGCCGGTCGCCAGATCCAGCAGATTCATCCCGCGCTGATTCGGGAAGTTGGCCCAGCCGGGTGTCGATCTTTTCCCGCATCTGCTTGAACCGGCTGGTGGCGACACCGCGTTTGAGAAGATAGGTCGTGTGCGGAAGGAGCGATCGGAACAGAGGGTGCACCCTCGCTGAGAAGAACACGGACTTTTCCATGGCCAGGAGGTTCGATTTCCTGCGCAGGCGTTCGTGGCGCATCGCAGGCTTGGCTCCTGGCGGCTCCCGCAGCCAGTGGCGGGTGCGGTCGACCATCAGATTGAGTCATTCGCTTGGTTCTTGATTCCTGCCGCCGGACTTTCAAAACGTGCGCATGAAATTGCTTTCCTGGAACGTCAATGGCCTGCGGGCGGTGATCGGAAAAAACTTCGGCTCCTTCGTCGGCACCGAGAAGCCGGACATCCTCTGCCTCCAGGAAACCAAGGCCCGCCGGGAGCAGGTCACGCTTCCGCCCGAGCTCGATGGCTACCACGCCTTCTGGAATTCGGCGGAAAAGCCCGGCTATTCCGGCGTCGCGGTGTTCACCCGCGAAATACCGTCGAATGTGATCCACGGCCTGGGCATCGACCACCATGACAAGGAAGGCCGTGTGCTGACCCTGGAGTATGCCGATTTCACCCTGGTCAATGTTTACACCCCGAACGCCCAGGATGAACTACGACGACTCTCGTACCGTCTCGAATGGGACGAGGCCTTCCGCAACCACGTGGTCACCCACGCGGAGAAGAAGCCTGTCATTTTCTGCGGCGACCTGAATGTGGCCCACGAGGAGATCGACCTCGCCCGACCCAAGGGCAACCGCATGAATCCAGGCTTCTCCGACGAGGAGCGCGCGAGCTTTTCCAAGCTGCTCGACAGCGGCTTCACCGACACTTTCCGGCACTTCCATCCCGACGAGCCCGGGCACTATTCGTGGTGGTCCTACCGCGCCGGTGCCCGCGCCAACAACGTCGGGTGGCGCATCGACTACTTCGGCGTGAGCGAGCGCTTCCGCAGCAACCTCAAGTCCGCGAACATCCTCCCGCACGTTCACGGCTCCGACCACTGCCCGGTCGAGTTGAACCTGGGATGAAGAAGCTCCGCCACTTGCCCTGCGTTGCCCAATGATGGCGATGCTCTGGCAAATTGCTGGAGCGCACAGGAGATTTGTTGGTGAGCGAACGACTTTCGCCACCCGATTGGGCTTGGCCGGATGGCTGGGAAGTTCTGTCGCCTGGGCAATAGAAACCCGGATGGGAATCTGGGACCTCAGCATGGAAGTGAAGGTTCCGATCACAGGCCTTCCTCAGATCCTGGTCGTTCCCGCTCTCGGAGAGCGGGTGAAGGCGCGGGGACTACTGACTCCTTCCTGATGAGGGGAATCCCGCCCGATACGAAGCCGTGACTCCGACCCCTCCTGCCAGAAAGGCGAAAGCCGCTGAACCCTTTCGAATTCAACGGCTTTCATTGGTTGCGGGAAGAGGATTTGAACCTCTGACCTTCAGGTTATGAGCCTGACGAGCTACCTGGCTGCTCCATCCCGCGATTTAACCATGCGCCTCTCGGCGCGGGGCGTGAAACTAGACGCGGGGCAGGGGACTTGGCAAGGAGAATTTGCAGGGTTTGGCGGGATCTGCTTCGATTCCGGCCGTGACGGCCCTTTCCCATCCTTCTGTGATCCTCCCAGCAGCGGAGTGGAGGGAGCGTGCGGCCCGGCATCGCGAGCGTGCGGAGCGCTGGACGAGGCCAACACGGAGACGCCGTGAGGCGCGGGTGCCGCATCCGATCGATGATTTCCTGTTCACTTACTATCCGTTCTCGTTCGCGAAGCTGGAAGACTGGTATGCGCCGCTGGGAATACAACTGGAGGTGGAGGAGCCGTTGCCGGAACGTTTCCTGAGGTCGCCTTACCGGATGGAGGAGGGCTCGGTGTCTCTCGATGCGAGGCTGTTGGATGATAAGGAAAGACGCCGGCTGAAGTGGACGCGGGACCTGTTGGTGGCGACGCGGGATCGCGCGCCGAACTTCGCCTGTCATGGACTGCATGAGTGGGCGATGGTGTATCGCGGTCAACAGGTGCGGCATGAGAAGACGACGCCGCTGCGTTTGCCGCAGGCGGAGATTGATGCGCTGGTGGAG
>JAIXVN010000434.1 GCA_027483005.1 Verrucomicrobiaceae bacterium | reverse complement strand
AGGGCTGTGCACAGGCACTTCGCGGCCAGGGTGCCCAGGTCGTCGTCACCGAAATCGACCCGATCTGCGCGCTCCAGGCCGCAATGGAAGGTTACCGCGTGCTCACCATTGAGGACACCCTCGGCTGGGGCGACATCTACGTCACCACCACCGGCAACAAGGACATCATCCGCCTCGAGCACATGGAGAAGATGAAGGACCAGGCCATCGTCTGCAACATCGGCCACTTCGACAACGAGATCCAGGTGGACAAGCTCAACAACGCTCCCGGCGTGAAGCAGCTCAACATCAAGGCCGGTGTCGACAAGTACACGTTCCCGGCCGGGAACTCCATTTACATGCTGGCCGAAGGCCGCCTCGTGGACCTCGGCTGCGCCACTGGCCATCCATCGTTCGTGATGTCGAATTCCTTCACCAACCAGACCCTTGCCCAGATCGACCTCTGGAAGAACAAGGACAAGTATCAGGCCGGTGAAGTGATGGTCCTGCCAAAGCATCTTGACGAGGAAGTCGCCCGACTTCACCTCGAGAAGATCGGTGCCAAGCTCACCAAGCTCACTCCCGATCAGGCCGACTACATCGGCGTGAATCAGGAAGGCCCCTACAAGCCGGAAGCTTACCGCTACTGATCCTTTGATCGGTCAATGATTCCCGAAAGCCCTGCGTCGATCCCGATGCGGGGCTTTTTCGTTGGCACAGCCCCGATCGTTTCCCTAATCCAGAGGGAAACCATGACAGTCCGTCACGCCATCCCGATCCTGCTGACCTTTTCGCTTTCTTCGTGCGCCCTGATCAAGGCTCCGTTCACGATCGCGGGCTCGGTGGTGGAGGGAACCTGCTATGTCGGTGAGAAAATGGTGACGGCTCCGATGGATGCCTATGATCGTCGCCAGGAGCGGAAGGAGACCGAGAAGGCGAAGAAGGAGAAGGAGGACGAGCGGGCGGGTCGGCAGAAGCCACCCTCCGGTGTCCAGCCGACTCCACTGCCCGAGCCACTGCCCTTGCCGGATGTTGGCGGAGAACTCCCTCCCATCCCACCGCCGAACTGAGTGCGGCGGATCATTTCAACTGCCCGCGCTGATCGATGACGCAGTCACCCTCCGGAGCGACTTCCTGACCGGTCTGATCGACTGGATGGGTGAAGAGGTAGCGCCAGACGTTCTCGTATTGATAGACCCCCGATGGATCCCTCGGCGAACCCTTGCCCGGCACCACCGCGCCATGGGCGCGTTTGCCATCGTGGTTCACATCCGCCTCGCTGATCAGGCGGCGAGTGCCTCCGAAGGGTTGCCTGGTGGAATCCACATTCACGATCGGCCCGAATTTCGGCAGTCCGAGCAAGGTCCACGAGCGGCAGTAGTGATCGCCGGTCCAGCCATCGTCGAGCACATGGGAAAAACCGAAGTAGCGGTTCTCCGGAGTGGCGGAAGGCAGCTTCTGCCAGACCTCGAACTGGTCGCGCGGGCCGGAGAACATCACCACGCGATCGACCTTCACGTGCTTCGCCATGCGGGCGGCCGTCGTCGAGCCATGCGAGATGCCGGAGAGGATCACCTTGTCCCAGCGCAGCTGCTTGCCATCGTCTGTTAGAAACTGCTTCCAGCGTCCTTCCGGATTCTCGCGGTCCAGCCATTTCACGAACTGATGGGAGCGCTCCATGATGCAGTCCGCCTTCGGGATGGTGACGGCCTCGCTGAAATCCTCGCCGGTGGCAGCCTCGAGCCGGACCTTTGAAAGGAAGAGGTCGTCCGCCGGTGGCTTGCCGGAGTAGAGCTTGCTGAACCAGCCGTTGGCATAGTGGACCTGGATCGCATGGAGGCCGTAACCGGAAACATGCTCGAAGAGTTCCTGATTGTGGCCCATCAGCCAGATCACCAGCTTTCCCTGGTCGGGCACGCGGGTGTCAACGCAGGCATGCTCCAGGTCCTGCGGCTTCGCGTCGGTTCCAAAGGTAAAGGATAGCTCCGGATGCTCGCGAGCCATCGGATCGATCCTGCTGGCCCTGGCCACCAGGTCAAAGCGCTTTCCCGAAGAAGCCACGGGAGGTGTTTCGGCGGAAAAAGCCGCCCCGATGCCAATGGTGATCGTCAGGAGTGCGGCGGCGCGGGGTCGGAGGGAGTGGGTCATGCGAACAAGGTGAAGAAACGTCTCGCGTTGGGACGACCTTGCTTGAAATGTTTGCGCCCCGCCCCTAGGCGGTGGGTGAAACGTCGATGAGCTCCTCCTTCCTGATCACCGGTCTGAGAATGCCAGCGGCGCTGGACTGGGTTCGGCGTCTCGGGCGCTGCGGTCATCGTGTGGCGGCGGCTGATTCCCTGGAATGGCCCATGGGCCGGACCTCGAGGTATCTTTCCCGCTACGTGACGCTGCCTTCGCCGCGTGTGGATTCCAGGGCCTACGCGCTCGCGGTCCGAACCGCGGCGGAGGACTTCGGCGCGGAGTGGATCCTTCCCAACAGCGAGGAGATCTTCTATCTCGCGCGGCATCGAGGGATCTTCAATGGCAAGTCCCGACTCTTGGCGGAACCGCTGGAGACCTTGGAACTGCTTCATCACAAGGGACGATTCGCCAGCTTCACGAGGACCCTCGCCGACTCTCCCATCCAGGCCCCTGAGACCCATGAGTTTGCAAGCCGGGCGGATCTGGAATCCTTCGCCGATGAACACTCAGGGCGCTCGTTGGACGGCTGGGTTCTGAAGGCCGCCTTTTCAAGGTTCTCCTCCCAGGTCCATATCGAACCTCCGCGCGAGGTGGTCGGGCACCTGGATCCGACCGTCCAAAATCCCTGGCTGGCCCAGCGTTTCGAGGCGGGCCTTCCGGTCTGCTCTTACAGCCTCGCCGTCCAGGGCAGGATCACCGCGCATGCCGCCTACATCCCGAAACACACCTTCCGTGGAGGAACCGGTTTCTACTTCGAGCCGGTCGAGCGCACCGACCTGCTGGCCTTTGCGGAGTCCGTGGTCCAGCGACTGAACTTCACCGGGCAGATCTCGTTCGACTTCATCGACGGCAGTGAGCGGGTTTCCGTCATCGAGTGCAATCCCCGCGCGACCAGCGGGCTGTTCCTGTTGGACTCGCGCGACCCGCTGCCTTATCTAACAGGCATTGGAATACCTGACGGCTGGCTGATGAATCCCTGGCCGCGCATGGTTCTGGCTGGCATGCTTCTGGCACCAGGCAGGCTGGGCAGGATCAGGGATTTCCTCCGGGCGACCAGTGTCCACTTCGACCCCGATGACCGCCTGGGCTTCCTGGCGCGCGTGCGGCAGTTGCGTGAGTTGGCCCGGCGTTCCCAAGCACTCGGCAACCACTACGACCTCATGGCCTCCGCGAGGGCGGACTGCGAGTGGAATGGTGAACCGATGGATTGAATTGAGGGTCGGTCGTAATCTGGACAACACCGTCCGCCAGGCGAGATGGGTCAGCGTTTCCCTAACAGGCGGCGGCGGATGAGGCCGAGCAGGCGGCCGCCGGTCGAGTAGTCCCGGATCTCGCCAAGGATCAGCAGCAGCCTGCCGACGGTCCAATGGTTGTAGGCCTCAACGCGCCTGAGTTGTGTGATCTTCTGGTCAACCGTATGGGTGCAGTTGGCATGATGCAGAACGATCTGTCGGGGTGGGGGAAAGCACTGTGAGCGCGCATAGTAGCTCGTCGGAAGAAGGCCCCAGCGGACACCGAAATCAGCGGGATCAAGGATGCTGTTGATTGCGGTCTGGTCGTTCCTCGTCTCGCTGCCCTCACAAAGCTTCAGCGCCCGGGTCAGGAGCTCCCGGACATAGGGGGTGTTGCGGGCGATATAGAAGCCGGTGTTCACTTCATGCCAGTCAGCTCTGGCGCTTTCCCGCTGGAACGCGATGTCGAGCCCCGGACCATTGATCTCGGCCGCCAGGTCGCGCATCGAGAGGGAGGGATAGAGGAGGATGTCGATGTCGCTGAGGACGAACAGGGAGCCTTCCTCGGATTGATCAAGATGCTCAAGAGCCCATCTGAGTTTGGCCGTCACGCCATCCTGCCACTCGTTCGACAGGTAGCTGCCGCTGCCTGTGGTCTGGAGATGCTTCTCTAGAACGGTCGCATCCTGGGGCAGGTTCTTCAGGAAGAATTCCCGGTAGAGCCGCTCGTGCGAGGGAGTGATCACGGTGAGAATGTTCATGCCACCACCTTTCTATCTTCGAGGGCCACCAGCCTGCGGGCGAACTTCGACAGCCTGGTCCGCCTCACTGCCAGGAAATCGGATCCGAGATCATACAACTCATAGTGTCCGGCAAGATGATGGATGGATGCCGTTCTCTCATGCAGGGGCAGATGCTTGTGCTCGAACAGGATGACCGATGGTTGATGGCGGTCGAGTTCGAGTTGCGACAGAACCTTGTAATCATATCCTTCCGTGTCGATGTGGAGGAGGTTGATTTCTTCGATCCCATGCTTCACGAACAGATCCCCGAGGGTGATGCCATTGACCTCTTGCGAGACAATGTGCGGCTCCAGGATTCCATCGAGGTGCTTCAGGATGTGCTGGCGATCAAATGAACCGAGCTGGTCATACCACTCCGGCAGATCCGGCAGCTGCTGCCTGGCGCTCTCATCGACCCAATGAAAACGCGCGGTCGATCCATCATTGATCGCGGCGTTCTCATATCGGAATCTGGGATCGGGTGGATGGTTGAGTTTCAGTCGCGCGAACAGATAAGGAACCGGTTCGACAAACAGCGCCTTCCATCCTTGCCTTTCCAACAACAGCTTGTGGATCGGGTCGTCGGTCCGGCCATCGTTCGAACCGATCTGGACGATCTGGGCGTCCGGCTCCGGAAGCAGGACGGGGAGCCAGTTTCTCGGATCGGTGACCCAGGTCCCCTTGAGTCGCGAACTCACCCATACCGATGCCGGTCCGAGGACGGGGATCTGCTTGAGCCAACTTTTCAATCCAGCCATTTCGGTCATGAAGGTGAGGGGCTCAGTGGCTGCGTTTCCAGAGATAGACCCAGCGTTCCGAAACGGCCTTTCCGGTCTCGTCCTGGAGTTCGCAGGTCATGTCGATGTCGTTCACGCCCTTGGTCGGATCCAGTACGAAGAAGGCGCGCAGAACCTGGGGCATGTGCAGGTCCGGACTGCGGCCCAGCCCGGCCGGGAGGTCATCGACGTTCGGCATGCTCATGTCGGAGAGACCCACGTGGAGGAGCTTCACGGCGGAGTTGTTGACGGTGACGACGGGCTTGAGCTTGGTGATGTCGTCCCACTTCGGGTCGCCGACCTTTTTCTCGGGTTGAAGGGGCTTCGCGAAATCGATTGCCATCAGCACTTCGTCGGGCTTCTGGACCGGATTTCCGGACCGCGTGGCCCGCACGGTGAAGAGCCCCGAGGGCTTGGGATCGCGCATCCAGCGGAGTCGGTAGTGAAAGCGGAACGGCTTCCCGACCACCAGGCTGGGCTGGGGTTCCCAGACGAGGATGACATTGTCGTTGGTCTCGTCGGAGGTGGGCATCTCGATGAGATGGAGCTTGCCGAGATCGAAGCCTTCGACGGGCTCGACCTTCACGCTCGGCCGGTTGTGATAGGCGGCCTCGACATCCTGATAGGACGAGAAGGACCGATCACGCTGCAACAGCGACCATGAACGCGGTTTCTCCATGGTGAACACACAATGACGGAACTGGTCCTTGGTCTGCTCCAGCGGGCGATAGTGGAGGTTTCCCGATCCGAGCTCCATCTGGAATCCGTCGCTGTCGTGCACCTCCGGGCGGAAGTCATAGGGCTTGGGATGGGTGCCTTCGCCGAACCAATCCATCGAGGAAAACGGTGCCAGCCCGAGTTGTTGGACCGGCTTCCTGAGGGTGATCTCCGCCTCAATGTCCATCACGGTCTCCTCACCCGGCGTGATGGTGAACTGATAGGCGCCCGCCACGCTTTCGCCGTTGAGCAGGGCGGAGGCCTTCAGCGACCTCGCGTCCTTGGAAGGCTTTTCAAGATGAAACTCGGTGAAGTCCGGAAACTCCTCAGGAACTCCCGGGAGGCCGCTGTTGATCGATAGGCCGCGGGCGGAGAGCCCATAGGGAGCGTTCGCGGGGATCGAGCGGAAGTAACTGGCACCGAGGAAAACCAGGAACTCGTCCATGTACTTCTCCGAGTTGAGATGGGTGCGTGCCCGCCAGCCAGCATAGCCCGGCGGGGGAGGAGTGCCTTTGGGAACAAGCTGCTTGCCGTAGTCGAAGAGCTTCTGGTCAAAGATGAGCGGCTTGGAGATTCCATCGGCCACCTCGGAAACCGAGACGGTCTTTTTCGCGGTCCAACCTGGGTGGAAGAAGTCGATCGAGAAGGGCGATTGGTTCCACCACAGTCCGGACTCCATCTTGAATCGGATGTCACGATGCTGGTCGTAGGTCAGGTTCGCCCAATAGCTGGCGAGGTCGTCCTTCTCCGGAGAATAGGGCTTCGCCGCCAGAGCGCGGGCCTTTTCACGGAGGAGATCGAAGGAGTAGGGCTCAGCCTCTGCCGCTGCCAGAAGGCTGGACAGCAGGGCAAGGGGGAGAAGGGCATGTCGAGGAGGTGTCATGGACCTGAGAGTGGGCTGGGAACTGGTTGGAAAATGATGGCCGGAGTCTTGGCAGTTCGGGTGGACAATGCAAGAAATGGGCGTCGTGGAGAAATCCGATCCATTCGCATGAAGCTCGATTCCTACCTTTGCCCCGGTTGTGGCAACGAAGTCCAGATCGGCCCGCGCGGCTGCCCGAAATGCAGCAAGCCTCCGAAGGCGAAGAAGAAGCCGGCCCAGAAATCCTGGCAGCAGGACAGGAGATGCGACGATCTCGATCTCCCTGGCGAGGATTTCGATTGCGACGAGTTTGTCGCCCGCGAGTTCGGCAAGGTGCCTCACCGCCGAATCGGCATCGCCTGGTACTGGTGGGTGACGGCGCTGGTGCTCCTGGTGCTGATGGTTCTCGGAAAGCTGATGCTTTTCTGATCGACATTTCGGTCCCGGTGGACTCCGGCGAAGTCTAAAAGGCTTTCGGAACATCAAGGCCGCCTTCAAAGGCAAGGAAACCTGCAGCGGCAGAGGCGAAGGCCGCGACGGGCACCTTCACCGGCATTGAGCAGGGGACTACGCCCACTGGCTCATGAAGATCCAGGCGGGGGAGGAGCTTTCCTCGTTCATCCTCAAGGGCGATGATTTCGTCATCAAGGATGACCCGGGAAACGCATGCGATCACGTGGATGGCCGGGCGTTCAGCTTCGGTGACAAGCTCAGCACCCAAGACGCGCGCGGCATCGAGGTCGTCTGCCAGGCGGGCAAGAACGGCTGGGTCGGGTTACTTCTGTCGAATCTGTCTCCAATGCTCCATTCGTTCGCGGATGCGCTTTTCCAGCCCCTCGTCACTAGGCTCGTAGTAGGTCCGGCCTTCGGGAAGATAGGCCTGAGGCACGTAGGCCCCCTCGTAGTCGTGGGAATAAAGGTAGCGGAGAGCCTCCTCGGTTTCTCCGGAACCTGCGGCGAGCTTCTTGCGGGTCCCGGTGCGGAGATGAGGCGGCACGGCCAGGGTGCGACCCTTTTCAACATCAGCCATGGCCAGTCCGAGGGCCGCATAGGCGCGGTTCGATTTTGGCGCAGTGGCGAGATAAACGGTGGCGTGGGCGAGGGGGATCCGGCCCTCCGGCATGCCAACGAATTCAAGCGCATGATGGGCATCCATCGCCACCCGCAGCGCTCCGGAATCGGCCAGGCCGATGTCCTCGCTGGCGGAAATGACGAGCCTGCGTGCGATGAAGCGCGGGTCCTCACCGGCATGCAGCATCTTGGCCAGCCAGTAGAGCGCGGCATCGGGATCGGAGCCGCGGATCGACTTGATGAAGGCGGAGGCGGTGTCGTAGTGCGCGTCGCCGTCGGCATCATAGACGATCGCCTTTTTCT
>JAIXVN010000467.1 GCA_027483005.1 Verrucomicrobiaceae bacterium | reverse complement strand
GATGCGTCCCTGGTGATTGAGCACTTGAGGCACTGCGGCACCGGACTCCAATACTCCCAGCGCCGAAGAGAAGGCGAGCAGGCTGACTAGGAAAAGATGGCGTGTTTTGAAAGTCATGGTTTCAGCGTTGGAGGCGGAGAGCTTGGAATGCGGCCGGAGGGCTGGGCACCTTGGGTCGCAGGTGCGGGTTCCGGCGCGGCCTTGGCGAAGCCACGACCGGAATCGGTGGCGTAAAGAGTGTTGTCCGATTTCCTGAACATCAGGCACATGCCTGCTTGTGAGGCCCGCAGGACAGTGAAGTCCTCGGACTTGAAGCGAAACCAGCTGGGAGCCTCGGAGACCGCAGGCGCCGAGGACGCCGGCACCAGACCGAAGGCATTGTCATCGCGCAGGTACCTGATCAACTCGGTCGAGGCACTGACGACCAGAAACCATTGCCAGCGCTTGAGGCCGTCGGCGTCCCTCCATTCGTGGCGCTCGGCATGCTGGATGTGGTCATCGTTTCCGGGACGCCGCCAGAATGCCCGTTTGAAGATCTCTTCGGAATCCGTCACCGTCTCCGTTGGAGCCCCCTGCCGCCATGCGATTGGGTCCGGATTTACGGGCGTGACGGTATAGGCCTGCGGAATCCCTCGGCTCAGGGAAAACCAAGCGACGGACGAAGCGACGGCGACAGCTGCCAGAACAAACTTGCGGGACGGATTCATCAGTTGCCGGAGTTCGAGTAGCTGCGGATGAACAGCTGGATGTCCTTCACGCTCGCCGCAAAGCGGTTGAGGCCGGTCTGCTCGTCCTTCAGCAGGGTGTAGGCAGGGATCACGATCTTCCAGCGGCTGTTCCACACGCTGCGGCCGATCAAGCGGGTGTTGGTGAACTCCTGAGGCACGCTGCCGTAGAACATCGTTGCATCCGCCACGGGCCTGAAGGCCTGATGTTTGCGGATGATCCACGGCTGCTCGCTGAGGGTCCCGTTGGCACTGAAGAACTGCGTGCTGTTGAAATCCGTGCCACCGAGGTTGTAGGGCAGCGGCAAAGCCTGGTCCTGGACCGTCCAGGTGCGGGCCGTATTAGTGTCTCCCAGCGGCGGCGCCAGCATGCTGTCATTGCCGCAGGGGATCAGATAGACATAGGGCGTGGCGCCGAGGGCGTTGGCACTGGTCGTATCGGCCGCGCCGGAGCCTGCTACGCCGGTGGCGTAGCTATCCATCCCGCTGTAACCCGGCAGCGCGATGCCGACACTGTGGATCTTGGTGGCGTAATTGCTGGGCGTGTAGTTGTGATCGCCCGCCGCATAGTCCAGACCGAAGAAATTCAAGCCGTGCTGGATGGTGGTGCTGAAGGGAATGATGATCCCGGGAACCGCCGTTCCGTCCGGCTTGGTGATGTTGCGGCAATACTTGGCCACGTCGCTGTCACCCGCCACGTTGGCCACGAAGTGCTGCTCCAGCGTTTGCTGCCAGGCATCGTCGTCGCTGGTCGTCGTGGAGCTATTCAGCAAGCGGAACAACTCGGAGCGCAGTGAAAAGACCGTTCCGTATTGGTCGGGGTTGTTGATGCCCAAACGACCCTTGGCCACCGAAAAGTCGGAGTTTACTTGCGCCAAGGTTCCCGCCAGTCCGGCATCACCCAACGTGCTAGTGGTCGCCTGTGGCACTCCACCGGTCAAATCACCCAGGGAACGTGACGCCACGATCCGATTGAATATCTTCTGCCCAGAACTCGTGCCCAGCAGGCCCGTCTCGTAATCGTAACTCTTCACCGCAAGATAACTGTAGCGGCTGGCGAGGTCGAAGAGGCTGCGGTATTGTTCCAGCGACTCGTCGCGGAACAGTCGGAAGGTGAGATCCTTGGTCCGGTAGCCTTGAATGAGGGCGGCAGCCCGAATCCGGAACGACTCCCGCTCCGTCAACACCCGAATTCCCTTTGCCAGGACATTGCGCACATGCTCATTGGCCAATTGGAACTTGGCTGCGGGTCCTGCAAGCGCTGCGACCATTCCGGTCATTTCTCTGTATTTTTTCTCCACCTCGTAGGCGAGCTGGACCGCCTCCAGACTGTATTCATCCTTGGTGATCTCGGCCTCTAGATTCATCGAGGATATCGTAATATCCATATTCACAGCTCGGGCGATCGTGTCACTGACGAATGCAGTAGAATGTAACATGCTCTTACTGACTGTCCCCGCCAGCAGAACGGCACCCCGGGTTGGGGCAAGCGGATCAGACGCAAGCCCAACCGCTTTAGGAAAAAATTCTGCTGTCGCCTCGGTGACTTTATCGTTGATCTCGCCTGCCATTGTCACACTTTGAGACAAGGTCTCGGCAACCGCGACCACAGCCATCTTTCTTTTGATGACCTCTTCCTTCGTCTCACGTATGCTAACCTGGTTGGCATGGTTAGTGATCGTGTCGATCATCAATTGCGCCTCACGCTGGAAGTCCCGATTGCAATCGGTGACCGCGCCAATGGCATTGGACAGATCCAAAAAGGCGAGATGTGAAGCCATCAGGGCCGACTGCAGTTCGCCCGTTTCGGGACGGGTGCCCATGCCGCCGGCCCGATAGACGTCCGAGTATTGGACAAACTGGTTTGGATAGACCGTCACCTCCTGTGTCTTGACTTGCTTCTTATCGTTACTTTGTTTGACAATATCTGCGATGGAATTGCCGGTGAAATCATCGTTGGCCGATTCCGTGGTGACCTTGACCGAACAAGTGGCGGGCGAGATGGTGTCGGCCATCGCAAGCGGAGTACTCGCAAAGGGGCGGTCCACCACAAACCAATTGGTCAAGTCCGGGCCGGAGTAGTCTTGTGCATAGATTTTTCCGGTACCGACATCGCCGTCATAGGGCCTGCCAAAAATTTCGATCAATTGACTGACATAGGCCGTTTCCTGATTGCTGATCGTGCTGGTGTAATCATCCACCGTATTCTGCTGGGTCCGGAGCGAGGCAGTCATCTTACCCGCTTGCTGAAAGGACCCCGAGGCATTGTTGAGCGCAGCCAGCGCGCGGCCGTAAACTTGCTCGTAGTGGGACGTGCCAGCCTTCATCTGATCGGGCGAAATATCGAAGGCGATCGCTCCCGAACTCAGTCCCAGCGGATTGAGGTGCGCATCGGCATTGTCCATGGTCGTCTGGAAGCTGTTGGCCAAGGCCTCCAGTTCAGCAAACTCGGGCACCGTGGTGCGGTCGATCTTCTGAACTCCCGTGTGATAGTTGTCCGCTGCCGGCAGCAAGGCATTGCCCATCGCCCAGCTAAACAGCGCCCCTTGGGTCGACCGACTGACCGTATCATCCAGCGCCCAGTGACCGGTACTGTCAGCGAACTGACTCCAACCGCTGGCGCTGTCATCCTGGTAATTCTTGCGATAGACCAGGTCACAGAGCTGCTGGGAAGTGCGGGCCAGACTGACGCCGGCAGCGACGAACTTGCGCTCATCCTGGAAGTCCACTGTCACCGCTTGGCCCAGCACCGTCACGGCCTCGGCCCGAGGGGTCCATGTAAAGTTGGAGTTGTTCAGCAAACGATAGTAGCCGGTCAACGCCGTCAGGAAGTGGCCATAGGCATCGCCGTGCCCCTGCGGGAACATGTTCTGCGCATCCGACTCGTCGATCACCCCATTGGCGGCACTGCTGCCGGACTTCTCCTTGATGTTGTAGTTTGTCGCGTAGAGCGACTCGCCGCTGTTGATGCCACCGGTAAAGTTCCAGTAAAGACGGTTGTAGGCCGGCGCGGTTTGCACACCGGGGCTCACGCTGTCGTCGCGCCCGCGCAGCAGCGCGAGCTCTTCATCCAGCGAACTGGCGACTTGGCTTTCGAATGAGAAGCGGCTGGTATTCACCGAACCGTCGTCCAGGGAGATCGTCGGATTGGCGGCATCGGAATAAGCCTCATTGCCAAGGATCATGTAGAGATCATTGAGATAACCCGCCGCAAGGATCAGCGCATTGTTGGTGTCCGGATCGTTGGTGTTGGCATCGATACTCATGCTCTTGGCGCGATTGAGCACCGTTTCGTAGATTTCGATCAGACCCACGTCGCTGATATTGCCGATGGTCAGGGCAACATCGCCCTCCCAGCGCTTCCCCGCCTGGGTGACCACGCTCACGTCGGTGTTGACCGTATTGTTGTAAAGATCGGTCACCCGCTGGGAGAACGGATTGATCGCCGCGAGCACCCGCTTGATCCAACCCTCGTTGAACTGGGCCGGCATCCAACGCGACCAGTTGGTCGAGCCAAGCACGTTGCCGGCCGAAGACTTCGGACGGTAGCGTACGGTGAACCAGCGGTCGTTGAGCACAAACTGCGGCCCGCCAAATGGATTGGTGACGTCGCCGCCGACAATCGCGGTGTTGTTGAGAACACCACTCGGATCACTCGGCGTCTGCCAAACGCTGCCCGACGCCGTGACCAGATCACTCTCGGTCGTGGACTCGAGCTGGAAGTTGACCGTCGAAAAGGCGTTGGCATCACTGGTGCTGTAGAGCGCCACCTCGATGCTGTTCGCACCCGCAGTGAAGTAACTCGGCGCGATGCTGAACTGCTTCGTCAAGCCAGTGGTCGAAAGTCCCGTGCTCGCGTCTGTCTGCTCAAGACCCGTCATCGCGGCATTGTAGGCCAGGGCTGGATTGCCGTTCACGTAGAGGACAAAACCATCGTAGGTGCCAACGCTGGCGCTGAAAATGATCTCGCCGGGAACCCCCGAACTGAAATCGAGGCCAGAGACCGACTTCAACACCACGCCGGGATAGCCGGCGGCCACTTCTGCATCCGTGTAGCTGGATGTGACAAACGTGAGCGGTGAAGTGCTGTCGCTTGGCGCCTGCGACAGCACGAGTGTCGTGCTGTTGGTAACGCTCGAAACCGTCGCGGTGCCGCTGAGGCCGTTGCCACTGACCACCATTCCCGGTTCGATCATTGAAGTGTCGGCCAGGGTCACCGTGGTCCCGTTGACCGTGCGTGGTGTGTAGCTGTTGACGGGATAGGCCGCAGGGCGGATCTGCACCGAACGCGGTACGGTGACCGTGCGCCCCGTGGCGATGGTTGCGTATTGCGCCGTCGTCGGCAGTGCCGCTCCCGGATCGGTGTAAATCTGCCAGGCCGAGCTGCTTCCCAGTTTCGTCTGCAGCGACGAAAGATAGACCGCAGGCGCACTGGCGGCACCCGTCGTCCAACGCCAATCAAAGTCATACTCCTCCGGCTTCGCTGCAAAGTCACCGCTGTGGCGTAGCGTCACCTGCTCGTCGAGCGGGTTGCTCGAATTCACCACCTTCAGATCCCCCGTGTAAAGACGGTTGGCCACCTTGAAAACCTTCACTTGCACAGGATCGCCTTCCGGTGTGAAGGCGTTGCCGTTGCCAAACACCATCGTCACGTAGCCCGTGCCCTTGCCCAGAGCCGTCACGGCATAACTGTCGACCGCCGTGTTGGGACTGGTGATTTCGGCCAGGCTGCTCTTGCCGACCGTCGCGGTGGAGTCGACTTTGTAGGTTCCCAACTTGCTTGAATCCTCAACAAAGGTCTCTACCGACGTGGAAAGCCCGTCGATGGCGGCGTCCCACTTGGACTTGTCGCCGTCACCCGTCGGAACCAGGCTCTTCAGTTTGGTTACCTCCGCTGTCGTGAGTACGTTCAGATCCAGATAATCATCGCCGGCGATGGCGTCGTGGAAATCACCCTTGAAAACCAAAGTCCCTTTTGTTCCGCGCAGCGGGTCAAAATAAATGCGTTGCTGCAACGAGGGCGGCAGCCCTTGAAAGTAGGTTTTGCCACTCGAGGAGGTCGTGCTGATCGACGACGGCAGGCTGCTCAATACCGAGTCACCCAAGGCGTAAGTCTTTTCGCGAGTCGGATCGTGCAACACCACACTCGCCTTGCCACTGGCGGTGTTGGTGCTGTCCTTGGCGATCGACTGCTGATAGTAGACTTGCGCACTGCTTTGGCCGCGCACCTGCGGCAGGCCGTACTTCGCCAAGGTCAGTGTCTCGCCCACTGCCAGCTCGGGAGAATTCGTTGGCCACGCAGGCGTGTAGACGATGCTTAGCGGTTCGTCCGCCTGCCCGGCAGTGCCAGTCGAGTTGGCGGTGATGGCGCTCACGTCAAGAAGCTGACCGCTGCGGGCGGCATTGCGCAGGAACGGCAGGATCGTGCCCACCGCCGGCTGTGTGCTCATTCCAGGAATGAAAAATCCGTCCTGACTCAGGTAATAGAGTTTCATCGTCAGCGTCGGCGTGCCCGTGCTGTGCGGACCGCGATGAACCCAGGTAAAACCTTTGCGGTCCTTGAAGGTGAATCCTTTGTAGGCAGAACTGGTCTGCACCGCCGTATTCGTCGGCGCATCGGCCCCGACGATCTCCACGTCCTTGGCGGTGGCGGCATCGCCTGCGCCCACCATCGCAAGCGGCAACAATGGCAACGGATAGGGCTTCACCAACAAGGTTCCCGCCGTGGCCGTGTAATTGAATGTGTAAGTCGCATTGGTTCGCAGCACCTTGTAGGCGTGGATCGACGGCCGCAGATCCGTTGAGTTGGTGTAGGCCAAGAGGACATAAGGTTCCGAGGTGTAACTCGTACCCGAGGTGATGTTCAAGTCATCGCGCAAGGCGTAGGCGCGGCCACCCAACATGAGGGCGTGTTCTTCGTTCGGGTTATAGCCCACCAGCGTCGAATCGTTTTGATAATAGACCGATCCAGCGGCCTCGGCCCCGGTCAGGTCGCCCGTGCCCACGCCCTGCGCGATCACGATCTGCGACGGACTGCTCGGGTAGGAGACCGTGTAGCGGCCGATTTTGCCCGCCACATAAAAGTCGCTGAACTGCGCCGATGGCGCGGACACCTTTTTAAACCAGCGAACGACTAAGGTATTGCTGCCAGACTTGGCGTTGACCGGGATGATTGCGCCGAGGTTGGCCGCGTCCATCCCACTGGTGAAGGGGTTCACGTAGCCTGCGGGATAATAGCAGGTGCCGCTCGAAATGTAGCCGCCCAGCTCGTGGCCAGCTGGAGGAGCGATGCGATCCCCCACCGTGGCCTCGGTCGTCTCAACGATCCGCGCCGTCTGATCACTTTCCACCGTGTAGGTGAGTGTCGAACTACCATTGGCAGGACTACTTGCCGCCGCGAGTGTGTAACGGGTGCCATCCACGATGCCTGAGATGGTGGCAGTGCCCGTGATGGCCGATCCCGAAACCAGCATTCCCACTTCAAGTCCCGCCGTACTATCCACCGTGACCGTGGTCACGCCGCTTGTCGTGCTGTAAGTCGAAGTTCGGCTGATGGCGCGGGTCTCCGCCTGCGTGTAAAGATTCACATACCAGGGCGTTCCCGATCCCGTAAACTTGAGCAGACTGCGGTTCCGTCCATCCGCGCCGGGATTGACCAATACCGACTGGGTCAGTGCATCCAAGCTCGCCTCGACTCCTGCGGCATCATCCTGAAAAACAATCGACGGCAAAGCGCCACTCGGGAATTTCAAGCCAGTAGCCGCCGTGCTGCCGCTGGCATCCACCGTCTGGAAAGTATAGTCCGTCAGATTCGGCGACCAGCGCAGCCAGTACGCATCCTTATATTTCGGCCACTGAATCCCGTAATCTCCTTTTTGCAGCCAATAAAACTTCACATCGTTGTAGGCCGTCGTGCTCGTTGGAGTGCCGTTGTCCGGATCGCTGGCAGAACCGGTGGCACGCTCTGCGTAGTAGCCCATCAGGCCGTCGCTCTTGATGACACTGGAGTAATAATTGAGCGACGATCCATTGACCGGCGATGCCGTCAGAATGCCCGAGGTCCCATCGTGTGGCAGGATTTCCTTGCCCAGATGGGTCGTGGTGTAGGTGGTGTCAGCCTGGCGGACGATTTCCACCACATCCGAGCCGATGTAGGTCAACACATCCGCTCCGATGCGTGCTTTGCCCAAGTATTCGACGAAAATCCGGCCTTCCACATTGTACGCACTCAGCTGCGCCGTGGCTCCGATCTTCGTGAACTTCAGAGTGCTGTAAATCGATGGCGAGGTTGGACTATCGCCTGGGGCCACGACCTCGTTGACCACCGCCTTCGGCACACTCGTGTTGAAGATCGGATTGACCGACATGATCGAGGGATCAGTGATCGTCACGGGCGGGGCGTCGAAGCCGCGCTGATTCCAATAGATCGTGCGGATCGTCTTCGATGAAGTCGAGGAGACGGCGAAGGTCTCGGTCATGATCTCGTAGTAACCGCTGGCATTGGCAACGCTGGACACCCAGCTGATGGTGACCTGCCCCGCCTGCGAGGCAAAACTCTTCTCCGCATGCGGGCTGTAATAGTAGTTCAGCGCCGGGGTGATGGTACTGGCCACGCTGCCACTGATGTTGCTGTTGGCAGAATCCGCCAGCGTCACCGTCAAACCCGTGACGTCGATGACCGGCTGACCCAACAGCGAGGCACCCAGCACCAAGGTCGTCGGCACGCTGGCAACCGTCACCAGCCGCGAGGTGGTGCTGCTGGAGGTGACATTGACACTGCTGGTAGGGATCGCCGTGGTGGTCACCCCGGAAGCCGTCAAAAATCCTTCACCCGGCTGCACCGGCTTCTGCCGCCAGTAGCCGCTGGCTGCCGTGGTCACCAAATCCGCCTTGGTCAGCGGCGGCGTGATCTCATCGCCCAGCATGTAACGGGGCAGGCCAGACGCAAAGACTCCGCCGAACGTGCTGCTGCGCAGCAACAGGGTGGTCCCTGTCGATGCACTCAGATCTCGAGTACTGTTCCCCGGATAATATGGCGATGTGCTGCTGTTGGCCCGCGACGAACCGCCGCTCTGACCCATGCCGAGGTTATTGCTGTTGGTTGTCGCCGGTAGCGTCAGAGTGTTGCTGATCGGCAAGCTGGCGCTCCCTGGCGGCCCATAGGCCGTCGCTGCTACCCCCGCTGAGGTGAAGGGATTGTACAGGCTGTTCTTCTGCGAGACCGTCAACGAGTAAGTCTGCGCCTGCACCAGCGAGGCACAGAACAAACTCACCCAAGTGATAAGAAATGCACGGGAAAACGGATTCATGGCAAAAAATGGCTAAAGCTCAGTGAGCACTGAAAAGGAATGACGGGCCGCAGACGGGAAACCACAAAGGAGCGGGCACAAAGGACAGAAGCGTCTGGATTGAAACGTTCATGGTTCATCTTTTAAGCTTCCGAAACTCCGCACGCCGAAACTCTCTCTTCACTCTCCGTCCTTGCTGAGGAATTTCTGAATGGCAGCGAGTTTTTCATCGCGTTCTTGTTCGCGCGCCTCCAACGCGGCCAAACGCTGGGCTTGCTCGGCGAGTTGGACTTGCAATGCCTCGTTTTGACTTTGCAAGTGACGGATGTCCGCAGTCTTCTGATCGATCAGAACTTGAATTTCTTCCACATTCGCATCGTTGCTCGTTTTGTATTCCTGCAAGGACTTACAAGCAATGGTTGCGAAATCACCGTAGCCGACCGACAGATAACCTTCAGGATCGGCGCCCTTGGTCACCAGATCGGGGAACAGCGGCTGCAATTCCTGCGCAATCACGCCGAGCTGAAGCTTGGCATTCGGGTCAGTATTGTCTTTCCAGTGGAAGCGCCGGAACTGCACCTGCATCATCCGGTCCAGCACCGGCTCGACATCCACGATGTCTTTTTTCAAGCGAACGTCCGACTGGTAATCAAGGTTGCTGTCACCGTCATAAGTGAAAAATTTCCAACCATCCGCATTCCCCGAGCCAAAAATGCCAAACTGAAGCCCGGCATTAGCACAATTCATCGAGGCATAGGACTTCGCATATCCGCCGCGTTGCGGGTTGCCTGCGATGGATAGCCCATTATTGCCAATGACTAAATCGCCTTGAGCGGATTCATCGGTCGTTCTGACGCACAACCTGCCGTACTGAGAAATCCGCATGCGCTCGTAAGGGGTCCCTACATTGTTTTGCCGGAAAATGATCGGTTCATTGCCGCCGTCGCCGGTTTCGATAATCATTTGACCTGCATCGTCGCTATCCGCGTAACCAAAAATTGACCAGGAATCGTTGGCGGCCACGGTCCCAAAGATTCCCCGCGTGGTGGAGTTGGCCTGACTGGGAAAGAGAATACTACCGGTGATGCTGGCCGAGCCATTCACATCCAGAGTCTGGACTGGGCTGGTGGTGCCGATGCCGACTTTATTGCTTGTTGCAATCGTCATTGCAGCAGCACCCGTCCCGGACTGAAGAAGGACCTTGCCCGCTGCGGACCGCAAAACCACGTCACCGACTGCTGACGATGACGAAAAGCCACCTGCAATCGTGGTTACCCCCAAGTCGGCGGAATAAGTGCCTGTATTCAGGGTCATCGTCGGAGAAAAACTGTTCTGAATCAGCAGATTTCCTTCATTGAGGTGGAGTTTCTGGGTGGGGCTGGTGGTGCCGATGCCTAAGTTGCCGCTGGCATCGACCCTCAGGCGCTCGTTGCCGTTGGTCTTGAGGGTGACCACGCCGTCAGCGGGTGAAAATAGACCGCCATCGGTATCGCCGCCCGTGCCGAAAATGTAGCCGCCCGCGCCGGTTGCACTGATGGATCCTTCGACGCTGAGGCGAGCCGAGGGAGCGCTGGTGCCGATGCCAACCAGACCACCGCTGGGATTGAGCAGCAAGGGTCCGGTGGTGCTGGCCGCCGTGTAGGCCTGAAGGGTCGAGCGGTTGTTGGTGGTATCGAAGCCGATAAGCAGGCGCTCGTTGGTGTCGCTGTTGCCGCGGATGCTCAACTGACTGGCGGGAGTGCTTGAATCATCCCCTTGCAAGGTGAGTTTGTTGGTGCCCGCGAAACTTCCGGTGGCACCGATGCCGACCTGGCCGCTGGCGTTCCATAGCAGCGAGATATTCTTGGTGCTGCCGTTGTTCGAGCCCAGCGCACCGCCCGCGTTGCCGTAGAGCACCGGACCGTCGACCGAGACGCTGTTCCAGGTGCGACCGCTGCCGTACCAGCCAATGCCGTAGTTGGTAGCGGTGCCGGAAACCGGTGTAATGGTCAGGTCGGTGGCACTGGCGATGCCATCCGCCACCTTGGCGTGGAAGGCATAGGCCGCGGTGGTGATCGTCTGCCGCGGGCTGATCGGGGTATCTGCCGCCGTAATGCTGCCGTCGCCGTTGTCGACCATGACCTCGACGTAGCGGGTGGTGCTGGTGCTGGGGGTGAAGATGGTGTCGAGCGACGGGTGGCTTTCCGAAGAGGCCGTGCCGGTGGCAGTGGTGCCATTGCCCAGCAGGACGCTGAACTCGCCCTTGTAGATCGTGACCGTCTGCTCTTCCGTCCACAGGCGGTTGCCACCGGTCGGGGCGTCGTAGATCCGGAAGATAATCTTGCGGTTCAGCGCACTGGTGGCACCGATCAACGTGCCCGTGGAGTCGGAAACGATTCCTTGGTAGTTGATGGTGGCCGGGACATCCGCATAGAGCGAGGCACCGGAAAGGAGCAGGAAAGCAAGGAGGCGAGCGGGCGTTTTCATGGAGTTGGAGAGCTTGGAGTTGGAGGTGAAGCGCTAAACGTATTTCAAATTCCAGTGTCAGCGCGACAGCGTGCCGATTTCGGAGGCGCGGCGGAGTTCGAAGGTGCCGCTGAGTTGGATCGAGCTGCTGTGCAGGCCGGAGATGACTTCGCTGTAAGTGCCACCAATCACGCTGCTGCCCCAGCCGGTGGTGACGGAACTACCACTCGGCGGAGTACTGGTGAAGTTGAAGGTCCCGACGCGGCTGATGGTGTAACTTTCCACGCCTTCGCCCACCGGTTGGAATTGGGCGTCGAGGTTATCGTGATCCGGGTGGAACTGGTGGACAAAAGGGTTGGTCGGATCGTTGTAGGGCAGCGTGATGGTGCAGGCCAAGCTGCCGCCGAGTGCGACGCTACCGCTACCAGTGATCACCCGCCCGTTCGGCAAGTGACCCGCCGACAGGCGGTGGGCAGAGGATCGCGTGGAGGTTTGCAGCAGCGACTCCTGGGTGGCAATGCCGTAGGCATTCGGGGCCACCGCCAACTGGCCGAGATAAACCTTGGATAGCAGATTGGCCGTGCCGTCGTCCGCCACATGCAACAGCGTGCGCAGCGTGAAGGTCCCGGGAGTCGCCGTGCCCGTCTGCACCGGCGGCGCGGAGATCGTGACCTCTGGCGGCACGGTGTAGCCGCTACCGCCGCTGGTGACCGTGAAGCCGGTGACCGATCCATTTGAGACGGTCGCCGTCGCAGTCGCCGGCTGATTGCCCATATTCGGAATGCCGATGCTCACCGTCGGTGCGGTGAAGTAACCGGAGCCAGCGTTGGTGATGGTGTATCCGGTGACCGTTGAGTTGCTCAGGGTCGCCGTGGCCGCAGCAGTGATGGCTGGAGGTGGCGCGGCAACCGTGACCGTGGGAGTGATCACATTACTCGACCCCGCATTGCTCGTTAACATGTAACCCGCTCCGGGGTTGGTGATGGTGAAGCCCGTTAACACGCCATTGCTCACCGTACTGGTAGCGGTGGCTTGAACAGCGGCGAGGCCACCACTGATCGTGACGGCCGGGACCGAGGTGTAACCACTGCCCACATTGGTCATGGTGTAGCCCGTGACGACACCATTGCTAATCGTCGCGGTGGCCGTGGCCGTGGTTCTCGTCACCAAGGTGGTAATGTCGTGCAGTGCATAACCTCTGAGGTTAAGGGTGCTGCCGCTATTCACATTGACCGTAATGTTGCCAATCGTGTCGGCAGCGGTCCAACTCGCCGCGCTGACGTTATCCCCAGTGAAATAGTAATTGACCGCCGTGCCACCCTCGACCGCGATGGATCCTGGAACTCCATCGCTGATGAGCTGAATGCGATACGTTCTACCGACCGTCAGATTCGGAATCGTCACCGCGCAAGCGGCTCCCGCCGTTACCGAGTTGACCTGATTTTGCAACAAATCCTTATAGGCCCCGTTGGTGACACTGCTGGCCGTCGCCGTGTTGGTGGTATAGGTCAGCGTCGGATTGCCCGTCACGGTGAAGCGTGTCTGGCTGGCACCCAACGCGCCGAAGGTCAGACCATTGCCCAGGGTAATGCTGGCCACGGTGGCTGTCGGCCCGAAGTGGTTTGCCTCCACCAGCACGCCGTCGTTGAGGATTTCCGCACCTGTCGAGGCAGCGACCGAGGCCAGCGGCGACTGCGCCCCTCCCGTGACGGGGGCGGCGATCGTGACTGGCGGTGGAGTGACGTAGTTCCAGCCTGGCGCTGCACCGTAGGTGTCGTAATTGATCGTCGCGACACCACCATTGCTCAGCGTCGAACGGCCGATCGCTTGACTCGGCGCCATGAAGGTGCCGCCGTCGACGGTGACCGTCGGGGTCGTGATGTAGCCGCTGCCGGCGTTGGTGATGGTATAGCCAGTCACCACTCCGAAGCTGACAATCGGAGTTGCCGTCGCCTGGACGGTGGTGGGTGGCGCAGTGAAAGAAACCGTGGTCGGGGCTACGGTGTAGGTTCCGTTCACTCCTTTGGTAATCGTACTGACCCCGAATTGGGTGGCATTGCCGACCGCCGTCGGGTAAACCACACCCGAAGTCACAGTGCCGCCGCTGAAAGTAAGCGTCGGTGCGGTGGTGTAACCCACCCCCATGTTCGTCAGGGTGATTCCCGTCACCACACCATTTGTCAAAACTGCCGTCGCCGTCGCCGTGGTAGTCGGACTACCACCACCCGAGATGGTCACGGTCGGCGCGACCGAATAAACCACATTCCCTGAATTCAGGGTGAAACTATTGCTCGTCAGACCCAATTTCGCCGTCGCTGTGGCACCGCTGCCGATGCCGCCGGAGATGGTCACCGTCGGCACGGTAGCATAGCCGCTGCCGGAGAAGACTTTAGTGATCGTCCACGTGGTTCCAGTGATCGTTGCGATTGGAGGCATCGCGAATGGCGGTGCGCTGATGGAGACGGTCGGATTCGTGCTGTATCGGCCACCTGGCAAGCTGGTCCGGAAATGACCGCTGTCGGCTTGAAGGGTGTCGAGCAGGTTGAAATCCGCGTAGGTCCCCTTCTTGAAGCGAAAGTTCATGACGTCGCCACCCGAAGCCTCATAATAAGCAATGGCGATTTTCACATAATTCTGAGTGAGGTTGACCGAACCAACGACATTGACCTCGCCATGAACACCATCGTTGTTGACGATCGTTTCGCCGGCATCGGCGTAATCGCCATCGCCATTGAGATCGATGAAGACCATGCTGCCATCATCACTCCGGGTGCCAAAGGTGTAGATACCCGTACCCTCCTTAGTCACATCAAACCAACCTTCCCAAAGGACCGTGAAGGCATCCGTACTGGTCTGCGACGGGAAAGTCCCTGCCGGCATGCTGCTGTAGTTGATGGCCCCCGTCTGCGTGAAGGTGGAAGTCGGCGTGGTGGCGAGTAAGGGGGAGATGGGGTTGAGCGCGTTGGTCCGATTCAGATAGAACGAACCGTTGAGGCCATAGCGTGGGGCGACGATGCTCGAACTGATCGAGGCAACGCTGCCGCCGCTGAGTGTGGCGGTGGCCAAGGGCGCGGTCGCCGTGGCGGGGGGACCCGGAATGACCAATGGCGGCATGGTGTAGCCCGATCCCGCCGACGAGACCACCCACGAGGCAATCCGGCTAGCCGCGATCGACGGAGTGGCAGCCACTGCATTCACAGGGACCGTGGGCGCGGCCACCGTCACTGTCGGTGCGGAACCGTACCAACCGCCGCCGTTATCCACACTGATGCTGCCAACCGTCGCACCCGAAAGTGCCGCTGTAGCGGTCGCGGTGGTGCTCACCGGTGCCTCGATCGTGACCGCTGGCGCAGTGGCGTAACCGTAACCACCATCCACCACGCTGATACCGCTGATCTGGTAGCCGCTGCTACCCGCTACCATGCTGGAAGTAGCCACCGCTTGCACCGACGCCGGTGGGGCGGAAACCGACACCACCGGCGCACTCGAGTAGCCGTAACCGACGGCACTGGCTGTGATGCTGGTGACTTTGCCGGCGCTGACCGCAGCACTCGCCGTGGCTTGGATGTTGCCATTGGCAGCAGGCGCGGTGATCGATACCGTGGGCGCGGTGGTGTAACCAAAACCGCCTGAGCCATCGACCGTCAGCCCCGTGACCACGCCATTGGTCAGAGTCGCCGTTGCATGGGCGGGGTTGGAGACTTTGTTGCTGACGCTGTTGAGGCTGATGTCGCCTACCCACAATCCGGCGAGCGAAGCCTTGTATGCCGTGACAGGCAGATAAACATCCATCAGACTGGAACTTTCCGTGATCCGCAGCAGCGAGGCATAAAAGGAATTGGCCGCGCCAGTCATCGCCGTACGGTCGATCCCAATGCTCAGCTCGACCGTGCTCTGCGGCGCAATCACCTGCGTGCTGGAAGCGCCCATCGCCGTTTCGGTCCACGCGGCGGTGGCGGCATTGAAGCTGCGGTTGGTCAGCGCGACCGAGCCAGCGACGGCGGTTTGGGAAGAAGGCGCCGCCTCACTGGCCGTGGGCGCGAGGGTCACGGTGACCATCGCACTGGTGCGGTTGCGAATGCGCAGCTTGATGTCCGAGCCCGAGCGGCCAAAGTTCAAGCCGTCGCTGCTGCTGAGGCCGACCTCGAGCGGCGCGTAATACTCACCCGCCACCTTGGCGGAGAACCAATAAGCCTGGTTGCGGTCCACCCGCTCCGAAGAGGTCGAGAACAACTGGACCGGATTGGTGGCTCCCAAGTCACCACCCGCGTATTTGAAGATTTTGGAACTGCTGGCGATGGCCGCCGGAAAGGTGGCGAAGTAGCTGGCGAAGGTCGGAGACGTGCTGCCGTTCTTGAAGGTGGGAAACCCCAGCAGGTTGGCGCCGTTGCGGACCCAGGAATTGCCCGGCAGCTGCGGGGACTGCTTGAGCGTGACCGTGTAGCTGGAGGACGCGGTGCCGGTGCACTTGACCAGATAGGCATGCTGCCCGGCCAGTTTGGAGAGCGTGGACGAGGCACTGTCGCCGCGTTTCCAAACGCTCCACTCGGCCGTGCCGACCGACGGGATCATCTGCGAGTCCATGAACTGGACCTGGTCGGGATTGGGGTTCCAGCTCCAGATTTCAGTAATGTTGGCGGTGGTGCCGGTGTTGGGCAGCAGGTTGTCGATGGTGTCGTAGCTGGCGTCCCCGTGCAGGTAGATGGCGTTCCAACCGCCCTTGAGCGTGTAGGTCTCGGTGTTCGCCGGAGCGTTGCCGAAGGAGGCAAAGAGCAGCGAGACGAGGGTGAGGAAAATGGATTTCATCGGACGGAAAGGCGGCAGAATTCTGAGGTGCTGGAACGCGGCGCGGTGAACACGGAAACAATCCCCACACCCGTGGCCTGATAGCCGTTCGCCCCGGTGCCGGGAGCCCCAACCGCAAACGGCACCCGCGTCCAGGTCTTCATGTCGAGCGAACTTTCGATCGTGTAAACCTTGCCGGTGATGCCGTAGAACTCGAAGCGCACACTCTGCGGCAGCTTCTCTTTGATCGTTAGAGCGAAGGTCTCGGTGGCGTCGCCGGCGAAGGTGCCGGCGATGTACTCCAACAGGTTGCTCTGGCCGTCCTTGTCGAAGTCACCGTTCGGATCGAGCAGACTGAGATCCCAGAGGCCGTTCTCATCCGGATAGAGTCCTGCTTGATACAGCTGCCAGGCCTCCCAGGTATCCGGTAGGCCATCCTTGTCCTTATCCTCGCCCAGCGTCAGATCAAGCCTCACCCGCTCGCCGCCCTTGCCCGCCTTCAGGTTACCCGAAACCTCGATCGGGTAGAACCGCGCGCCATTCATCGACACCACCAAGCTGAACAAACCGCTGGCCGCGATCGCCTTATCCGTGTAGAACGACGTCCCCGTGCGGCTTTGATCAATGCGGATCTTCAGCTCGTAACTCTGATCGATCTGGCTGGCAGTGATCGGCGTGCGCCCCACCTCGACCCCGCTCTTGAGCAAGATGATCTCAGCTCCTTCCGCCGTCACGGTTTGACCAACCTGATCGCGGACCATTCCATACAGCGTGTAATAAGGCGCGGGCGGAAAGGCATCGGCAGTAGTGAGGCCCAGAAGGCACAGAAAACCCAACAGAGCCATGCCTCGCTGGAGATTGAACCACAGGCGGGACGCGGCATCATTCATGACGGCGGCAATGCCAGCGTTTGAAGAGTTCAGAAAAAGGCTCATGGATCAAGGTGGGCGTTGAGAGAGGAAAGGGTCGTGGAACGAGCCAAACAGGGCTCGATTACCGAACTGGCAAAATCTGAAAATCAATTGTCGATGAACCGGCCAAAATCGTTGCTGAACCGGTCATCCGCCCGTTCGCGCGAGCATCTTCGGGCCGGGCGCTTTGTCCCCTACAAAACCGATTTGAGACGCCTGAGCTCGATCCGGCTCAGCAGCAAAGGTTCCGCGATGCCGTTTAGGAAAACCTGGGCGTTTTCCCGGTCCAGCCGAGCGATATGCTTGATTTGTTTGCAGTTGATCAACAGACGGCGGCTGATCTTGTGGAAAAGCGTAGGTGGCAGTTTTCTCTCCCAGCTGGAAAGTGTGCTTTTAATCATGACCAGCTTGCCACCGGCAGCGAGGATACGGGTGTAATCGCCATGGACTTGGGCAGCGGCGATCTGGCGGACTTCAACCATCCGAATGTAGCCCCCATCCTGCAAACGAACGAGGTCCATGGCCTCCAACGGAACGGCTGACACCTCAGCGCTGGGAGAGTCCTGCTTTTTATCAGCGCTGGCGGCGTGGCGGCGGTCGGCAAGCGATTGCTTGAGCCGCACGATGGTCCTGGACAAACGTGCCGGGTGCACCGGCTTGGTAAGGTA
Source organism: Verrucomicrobiaceae bacterium (assembly GCA_027483005.1). GTDB lineage: Bacteria > Verrucomicrobiota > Verrucomicrobiia > Verrucomicrobiales > Akkermansiaceae > Luteolibacter. The sequence goes on along the minus strand of JAIXVN010000467.1, from coordinate 4,935 downwards.
ATCGAGGGCGTGTGTTTCAAAGGCCTTCAGGGCATATTTGTCGTAGGCGGTCACAAATACGAGGGCTGGCAGGGTCTCGACCCCCTCCAGCCGGGGCAGCAGATCGAAGCCATTGTCAGGCGACATCTGCACATCGAGAAAAATCACGTCTGGCTTGGCCGCGGTCACCAGATCCACGGCGGCCTTCACGCCATGGGCCTCGCCAACGATCACGATTTCCGGATGGGCTGCCAGTCGTTCACGGAGGTGATCGCGCATCAATGGCTCGTCATCGACGAGAATCGCTCGGATCGGGCCAGCGAAAGAGTCTCCGTCAGCGGGGATCATGCCGGGTTCCAGATGGGAATCGAAACCTGCGCCTTCACCGCGGATTCTGAATTATCGAAGGATAGCTGGGCTTCGTCCCCATAAAGAAGATGAAGGCGCTTTCTAAGGTTAGCGATGCCGATACCGAAGGAGCGCGCTGGGTCCGACTGGACCCAGTGACCGGAGTTTTCCACGGCGATATGCAGTTTATCCTCAGAAAGGCAACCTGTGATAGAGATGCAAAGCGGCAATTGACTCGTTTGCTGACCGTACTTGATTGCATTTTCCAACAAGGGCTGGATCAAGGCTGAAGGCGCTCGCGCCGCACGCGCCTCTGCGGTGATATCCATGTGGGCTTCCAAATTTTTCTGAAAGCGAATCCTTTCCACTTGAAGATAATTCTCCAAGGCGTCGAGTTCTTGCCCTAGGGGGTGAAGACTCTGATCCACTTCCTCTTGGGCCAGCGAAAATCGCAGGTAGTCCGCCAGCGACTGGATTACCAAGGCGACTTTCTCCTCATCCTTGCGGACGGCCATGATCGTAGTCAGGGCGTTGAAAAGGAAATGAGGATTCACCTGCGAGCGGAGCAACCGGATCTCGGAGCGTTGGAATTCCCGCTCGATCTCGGAATGGCGAACGAAGGATTTGATGCCAAAGTAGAGCAGCAGCCAAAGCAACAGCGTGAGGGAACGATTCCCCCAAACTGCCACCCAGGTATGATCAGTGAGATCGGACAATCCCGCAATCCGACAGAGGCAGTAAGCGCCCTTAAATTCGGCCCAGCCGACCACGATCGCAGTGAACACCAAAACCGGCCCCAAGACGTAGGGGTTGATGCCACGCTGAAAAAGATCGGAGCAATAGGGCCGCAATGCAAGCGTCACCAGAAAACCACTGATGGGACGAGTGAAAGAAAGCCAAATGAGGATTGGCTCGTTGATCGTCCCCATCCACCAGATCGCGAGGGGAAACAGTACGGAAAACGTCCATCCGCTGATCTGCAGCGGCCAGAATGAAAAAAACTTGATGCCAAAAAAGCGCGCACTCATCCAACTAGACGAGCTACCGCCCAGACAAAGTCCCGTCTGATCCAAGGACCGAAATTCCTGTTTGTCATCCATGCTAACCGCCTGCAAGCGTAGGATTACATTCCCCCACGTGAAAGCCCCGAATCCGTGATCCTGACCCGCTCAGCCGCGTTTGTGACTCATTCGTCGAAAAATGTGAACCTAAGCACCACACGCATTCGCCATCTGAATCGAGCACCCCGGTTCTTCCCCGATTCGGCGCTCACCACTCCGTGCCGGAGGAGCTGTAAAACACATCCGCAGAAATCTTGAAAATGCGCGGTTCGTGCGAGTGGGAAGCGGCTACCCTGCGGAATTGGCCTCTTCCGATGCTTCACACCCACTGCATCAGGCCCGCCCGCAACTGCAACCGCCTTCACTCGGGGGCAGGTAGGTAATGAGACGCTGGGCACTGCGACGACTGCGCAAGGGCTGCTTCCGACGATCCTTGAGCCACCGAGGGCCATGGTATCCACCCAACTTGAGCGCTAGCTGATCCAGATCGGAATCCGGACGCCGAGAAGGCTTGCTCCCGATCTTGTCCAGTTCGGGTTTCAGGGATTGCCACTGCAATGGATCGATCGTCTTCATCAGGCGTTTGATTTCCAGGTGAGGATTCGGGCCAGCAATGCCGGGGATTTCGCAGGGAGCCCGGCCCGATCGAGGCTGCGGGCATTTCCAATGAGCACCATTGGTCGCTCATGATTCCATGGCAACCCGGCCGAAAGGATGCGGCTCGCATCGAACTCGACGACCGCATTCTCCGGCAGGACAGCCGCAAGTCCGGCGTGACGGACAAGCCTCGCCAACTGGGTGAATGAACTCACGCGAGCCTCCACCTTGGGGCGAAGACTCTGGGAGAAGAGCCAACCCGACCACTGTTCGTGGAACTGGCCACCGGGCAGAAGGTCCGCCATTGGGTGCGCCTTGATTACCGCGTCGACACCCGATCCCTTTTTCCAGGCCGCTTTGGGTGCGAAGAGCGCGTAACCGATCGTTCCCAGCTTCCAGCGCTTCATTTCCTTCGGAACCGCATCTTCCCGGACGATGCCGAAATCGAGACGGCCATCTGCCACGCCCCGCACCACCTCCGCGCTTCGCGACTGCTCCAGTTCCAGGGTGGCCCCACCAAGAGCCCCAGTGCACGCGGCAAGCTTCGGGATCACCGTCCACTCCAGGATGCTCGCAGCAGCTCCGAGGCGCACGCTGACGGGTCGCCCAGCCATCGACTCCCGAAAGTCATCCAGTTCGGAAAAATGTCTCCGGATCACGGCGGCCAGTTGGTGACCCTCGGTTGTGATCTCGATGCGTCGGCCCACTCGACGGGTGAGGGCCACAACAAAGAATCCCTCCAGCTCCTTCACTTGCCTGGAAAACTGCGACTGCCGGGTCGGATCTGCTTTCGCCGCCCTGGCGATGTTGCCAGCCTCCGCAACTTCGAGAAAGCTGCGCAGGCGGTCCAGGGAAAGCCCTGATACGGCAAAAAGACGGTCGAATGGATTCATGATTCCGGAGTCATTTAATCTGTAATTCCATCCATTTCCAGATCATAATTGCCCTGTCAGGGTTTGCCCGTATGAATGACCAACCCATGCACTACGACATCATCGCCGACGTCCACGGCCGCTTCGACAAGCTGGAGCCTCTCCTAGTCCGGATGGGGTATCAACACGACGGCAATAGCTTCGTTCCTCCCGCCGGACACATGGCTCTGTTCCTGGGCGACCTGATCGACCCGAAGCCCGGCCATCCTCAGCCCGGTGGCGTGCGGAAGGTGCTGCACACCGTGAAGACCATGCAGGTGCGTGGCCACGCCCTCGCCATCATGGGAAATCATGAACTGAACGCCATCTGCTACCATTCGACGGGACCGAACGGAGAGCCCCTGCGATTCCAAGGCAGCAAGAACCAGCGGACTCATCAGGGCACGCTCGACGACTTCCCTGATCACAAGGACCCGGCCAGCGAATGGCAGCAGGTCTGGATGCCCTGGATGAAGGCTCTTCCGCTCTACCTCGATCTCGGCGGCTTCCGGGTGATCCACGCCTGCTGGCATCCCGCCTATTTCGAGATCCTCGAAGGGAAGAGCCTCAGCGACGATGAATTCTTGATGGCCTGCGCCAACAAGGACCGGCCTGAAGGTGAAGCCATCGAGGTGCTGCTGAAGGGAGTCGAAGTTCCCCTGCCCGATCCTCATTTCTTCATCGACCACACGGGCGTCAAGCGGAGGCATTTCCGCGCCCGCTGGTGGGAAATGCCGGGAGACGACGTGATGTGCCACAATCTGGTCTTCCCCGCAAACGAGCAAATCCCCGAAATCCCCGTCGTTCCTGAAGCGAGAGGCATCTTCAGCCCTTACCCGAGCGATGCCCCTCCCGTCTTCTTCGGCCACTACTTCAAGCCAGCAACCACAGATCCCGAGCCCGAACGCCCCAACGTCGCCTGCCTCGACCACAGCGCGGCCATCGGCGGCCCGCTCGTCGCCTACCGCTGGAAGGGTGAGGCCCGCATCAACCCGGAAAACTACATCAGCCATTCATGAGCGCTTTTGCCTGAATCATGGAGTCGGTGAAGCGCGTTCCTGCGCCATGCAGATAAGCCCTCATGGGAGAATGAGAAATCTCCATGTGGTCAGGTTCTTCTGGCGGCTGGCCAGATCAAAACCGGGCAGTCCATTTCCGTCGGTGTCTGGCTTCACCGGCGGCAGTGGCCCGCCTCGACGGCCGTCGAGGGGCCTTGCCTTGGAAGTCGAATGAATCCGATTCGGAATCCTCAGCGCCAGATCAAGGTCCTGCTGACCGCATCCAGTTCGCACCACTCTCCGGGCTTGAGTTCTGTTAGAGAAAGCTGGCCGATCGCCACACGAACCAGCCTGAGGGTAGGAAATCCGACTGCGGCCGTCATCCGTCTCACCTGACGGTTCTTGCCCTCGGTCAAGGTCAGCTCAAGCCAGGAAGTCGGGACCGACTTGCGGAAACGCACCGGTGGATCGCGCGGAGGAAGATCCGGCGGCCCTTCGAGCAACGTGGCCTTGCACGGCCGTGTCCGATGGCCTTTCAGGTCGATGCCTCCTTTCCGCAGTGCGTCGATGGCCTCACGGCTCGGGATGCCCTCCACTTCCGCGAGGTAGGTTCGTGGGTGGCCGGACTCTGGATCGAGCAGACGAGAATTGAGTCCGGGCTCATCGCTCAGCAGCAGGAGCCCTTCCGAATCCAGATCGAGCCTGCCCAAGGGATAGACCCGGGGCGGAAATCCGAAATCCGCAAGCGTGCGCTGCCCCGGTTGGTCGGGAGTGAACTGGGTCAGGACCCCGTAGGGCTTGAAAAAGGCGAGCAGCATGGCCGGGAGGTGTTAAGCTCCATTCTCCCCTGCGGCAAGACTCTCGAAAGCGAGGTCCCTTTCCGCAGGCTGACGAGGTCGCCATACCGATGAGGCTCCCCTTTCAAGGGATGACCCATGACCATGGCCGACCGAACTGAATCGCAGCACCCGCGTCCTGTGCCGTGCGTGCCCCATGATTGGGTAGGTTGACAAAGCTCGCAACCAGTTCCATAGGGTATTG
>JAIXVN010000088.1 GCA_027483005.1 Verrucomicrobiaceae bacterium | reverse complement strand
CTTCCCTGCATCACCTGGACATAGCGGACATCATTCCTCGTCGTCCACGCACCGGCATCGTCAGTCAAATGGGGATACTTCTTGTCCGTCTTCGTCAGGCATTCGAGAGTTCCTTTCTTCTCCACCGGGGAAACATCGCCCATCCCGAACATGTTCGACTGCCCCATCATGATGAAGACCTTGACGGGCTTTGTCATGTCGGCGGGCTTGGAGTCGGGACGCGGAAGCTGGTGCTTCGGATCGGTGTCGAACTTCTGTTCTGCGGACAAACTCGTGAGTCCGACCGCCGTGGCGGCGAGCGTGAACAAGGCTCTCGATAGGCTTCGGGTCTTCATGGATCGTTTGATTGGGTTTGTGGGAGAGCCGGCGACAGGATGCTGAGGGTGAATCGTTTCACCGGCCCTTTGATCTCGTGGGATGTCATCCTGCTGCGCTTGCGATTCGATGGATGCCGGGGTGTCGGAAAGGGGAGAATCGCGCTCGATCTTTACCGACGGACGCTCAGAATCATTTCAGCTTTTCTCCGTCATTCGAACGCCGTTTTACGCCACCCATTCCGACCACCCGGAGCTCTCAGAACGGTCACCCTGTTCATTCCTGCTTCTTTCCCCCAGCCTCGCCGAACCGCAGGCCGTTCCTTGCGAGCGAGTCCGGATTCGGCGTGGCGATTTCCCCACCCTAGCAGCCAGCATCCGACCAGCCCAGGTCATCGGCCAGAATGATCACGACATTCGGTCGGGCGGCCGCAGGCCGGCAAGGGCCGATCCTGCCATTCAATTCAAACGCCTTTCCCCGCCATCCCTGCTCCATCTTGCGACGAGTCATTTCTGAATGTGGATCGCCCCTTGTATCCATCCCATCCTTCCACCAGCCTCTCTCCGACAATGGATGTCTGCAACACTCTCGTCGTCCTCGTCACTTCGGCATGAAGCGAAACAAGAACAGGAAAGCCCGGCGCGTCGCCATCTCCCTCGACCTGAAGTGGGGATACAAGCGGCACCTGGAGGTCTATGCGGGATGTCAGAAGTATGCGGATGAGGTCGGATGGGATTGCTCGATCAGCCCGGCGGCGGAACGGATGCTGGCGAGGGGCGCGGGGAAGGCTCCCTATGACGGGGTGATCGCCCGGGCCAGCAGCAGCCTTGCACGGGCAGCACGCGACGCCGGTGTGCCGATCGTCAATGTGTGGATGAACTCCCCGGAGAAGGATCTTCCCAGCGTGTTCGTGGACTTCGAAGCCTCCGGCGTGATGGCGGCGGAGCATCTTCTTGCGAGAGGTTTCAAAAGCTTCGGCTATCTGGGGTTTCTTCGTGATCTAGATTCGAGCCAGCAGCTTCGCGGGTTCCGAAAAGTGATCCGGGAATCCAGTTTTTCATGCACCTCCCACCGCGTCGCTCGCAACTGCGCCGACGGCCAGGCCGAGATGTGGGAGGACTTCGTGAAGGGACTTGAGGAGTGGATCGACGGCTGGGAGTTGCCCATCGGCATCTTTGTCGCACAAGACATGTTCTGCCGTCTGCTGATCGATGTCTGCCGCGCAAAAGGCCTGCACGTTTCGCAGGACGTGGCGATTGTCGGGACCCACAATGAATCCGAAATCTGCAAGGCCCCTGCCCCCAGCCTGACGAGCATCGATCTGGGATTCGGCCAGGTCGGCTATCGGGCCGCTGCGATGCTCGACCGTCTGATGTCCGGTGGAAAGCCTCCGACTCGTCCTGAACTGGTGCAACCAGCGGCACTCATCCCTCGCCAATCCACCGACGTCTATGCCTCGATGGATCCACTGGTCGCCCGCGCCATGCGCTTCATTGCGGAGAACGGCCATCACCGGATCCAGGTAAGCCATGTCGCCGCCGCCGTGGCCACCACCCGCAGGACCCTCGAAAGACGCTTCAACGAATCGACGGGCATGACGATCGCAGGAGAGATCACCCGACTGCGCCTGCAACGCGCCAAGCGACGGATGGTGGAAACCGATGCCTCGATGAAGGATGTGGCCATCGACGCCGGATTCCGCTCCGCCGATCACTTCGGCAAGGTCTTCACCCGGATCGAAGGCATGACTCCCTCCCGTTACCGTGAGGAGCATCAGCAGGCTTTTCCGGAGCAGGCATGAAAGCGGTCGGGTCGGGATTGGTTTGCAATTCTGACGAAGCCTGCGCGCAGTCGACGTCAGACAGACCGCTTCCTGGCATTTCCCATCCAACCCGACGCCCCATGCTTCCCAGCATCTTCAACGACGTGATCGGTCCCGTGATGCGCGGCCCGTCGAGTTCCCATTGTGCCGCCGCGCTCAGGATCGGCCGACTGGCGCGCGACCTCATGAGTTCGGATTTCCAGGAGGTGCTGGTGGAGTTCGATCGCAATGGTTCACTGCCCACCACCCACGACACCCAAGGCTCCGACATGGGACTCTGCGGCGGACTGATGGGCTGGGAAGCCACCGACCCCCTGCTGCCGCAGTCCCTCGCCATCCTTCGCGACTCCGGAGTGCGGATTTCGATGGTCACCGTCGATGCCGGTGATCCCCATCCCAACACCTATCGGCTCACCCTCAGGAGCGACACCGAGGTCCATACGCTCCGTGCCATCTCGACCGGCGGAGGGATGATCGAGGTGATCGACGTCGATGGCTTTTCCGTTTCGATCGGCGGGGACTACCTTGAAACACTGCTGTGGGTCGAAGGTGCCGGTGGAGAAATCGTCGCGGCCCTTTCAGGCAGGTTCGAGGCGGATGCGATCCTCATCCACCAATCTTCAGGCCGGACGCTCATCGAAATCAAGGGCCAGTCCTTCGTCGGCGACGATCTGTTAGAGAGCTTGCCGGGCATCATCCGGGTCAAACGTCTCGCGCCCGTCCTGCCGGTGCTGTCATCCAGGAACTCGTCCGTTCCCTTCGGCTCATGTTTGGAAATGCTCACTCACGATGGCGGTCGCGGCACTCCCCTTTGGCAGCTGGCGGTTGCCTATGAATCCGCACGAGGCGGGATTCCAGCGGAAGAGGTCATCGAGAAAATGGTCGGAATCGTGAGGATCCTGCGTGCCTCGATCGCCGAGGGAATCGCGGGAACCTCCTACGACGATCGCGTGCTCGGCCATCAGTGCGGTGCATTCAACGACTTGATGAAAGCCGGGAGGCTTCTCGACGGAGGCGCGCTCAACCGGATCGTCCTTTACGTCAGTGCGCTGATGGAAGTGAAGAGTTCAATGGGCGTGATCGTCGCCGCGCCCACCGCCGGAGCCTGCGCAGCCTTGCCCGGCGCGGTGATCGCCATGGCCGAGTGCCTGGATCTCGACGAAACGGAAATGGCCAAGGCCATGCTCGCCAGCGGTCTCATCGGAGTGTTCATCGCCACGCGTTGGACCTTTGCGGCGGAGGTCGGTGGCTGCCAGGCCGAGGGAGGTTCCGCCGCCTGCATGGCCGCGGCCGCGCTGGTGACGCTGGGTGGTGGATCGCTTTCCCAATGCGTGGCCGCGTCCTCGATGGCGATGCAGAACATGATCGGCCTGATCTGCGATCCGGTGGCGAACCGCGTCGAGGTGCCCTGCCTTGGAAAGAACGTGATGGCGGCCAGCAACGCGCTATCGTGCGCGAACATGGCCCTCGCCGGCTACGATCCGGTCATTCCGCTGGATGAGGTCATCGACGTCGCGGCGAAGGTCTCGACCCAGATGCCACGCGAGCTGCGCTGCACCAATCTCGGCGGCCTTTCGATTTCCCCCACCGCGATCGCCCTGGAGGAAAAGCTCGCCTCGAAGCGCGCCGCCTCCTGCGGCAGTGGCTGCCACTGCGGCGGTTGAGGAGACGGTTGCAGCACTCCCTGCACGGCTGTGTGAGAAGTAGGGAATCGATTGAAAACTCTGAAAATGAACCACAATCGGAGCGTAGCGGACATGGACAAACTCGCACCTTCAGCCCTTCGTCAAAGAAACAGGATCAACGCGGATGAAAAAAAAGATTCACCTCCAAGCAGCGACCTGTTCTTGAGATCAGTTTCAAATCCTTGATCCGTGTCCATCCTGTTGAGCCGTGGTTTAAACGCCTCTCCGGAACACTTCAGACAGCCTCCAACAACCCACCACCATGAAAGCCACTGGTCTCCTGATCCTCCTCTCCG
>JAIXVN010000180.1 GCA_027483005.1 Verrucomicrobiaceae bacterium | reverse complement strand
GTCGAGGTTTCCTCCTCCTATCGCTCTCCGGAAGCAGACGGCTGGCGGCTGGTGGATCGTCGCGAATACGGCAGCAGCGCCATCCTGCTTTACGCTCCCGCTCCCTCAGCCTAGCCTTCCGCGCGATGCGAAGTTTTCTTGGAATGGCGATCTACCGGCTGTTGTTGCCGGGGCTGTTCCTTGTCGCGTTCCCGGCCTGGCTCGTCAAGATGGCGCGACGCGGCGGCTTTGGCAGCGGCCTGCGCGAGCGGCTCTCCTGGTATCGCACCTCTCTCGACTACGAACCCTGCGCAGCGGTCCACCTGCATGCCGTGAGTGTCGGCGAGGCCCTGCTTGCCCTGAAGCTTCTGCGCGAGTGGCGGAAGGCGGACCCGGATCAGAAGTTCGTCCTCGCCACCGGCACTGCCACTGGCCACGCGGTCGCGCTTGAGAACGCCCCTGGTGACGTTCGCGTCGTTTATGCGCCGCTGGACTTCAAGTGGATGGTGAGGCGCTATCTGAATCGCTTCGAACCGACGCAGATCGTCCTCGTCGAGGGCGAGGCCTGGCCCCACCTGCTGCACGAATGCAATCGCCGGGTGATCCCGGTGCGACTGGTCAACGCCCGCGTTTCCCCAAGATCCAGGCGCCGGTATCAGAAGTTCGCAACGTGGATCAGGCCCGTGTTTTCCCTTCTCGATCTGGTCGCCGTGCAGGAACCCGAGGATGCGGAGATCTGGAACGAGCTCGGAGTTCCCAGAGACCGCATCGTCGTCACCGGCAGCCTGAAATTCGATCCTGGCAGCGGTGCCCGTCCGCAGCCTCGAGCCGAGTTCTCGGGCATGCTTGGCACCTTCGGATCCAACAGGCCCATCGTCCTCGCAGCCAGCACTCATGCCGGTGAGGAAATCCTGATCGCCCGCGCCGTGCGTGAGGCCTCTTCAGAAGCGCTGTTCGCCGTTGTCCCCCGCCATGCCGAACGCCGCGCGGAAGTCCGGGCAGCGCTGGAGGCGGAGGGCTTCGAGGTCATCCTGCGTTCCTCGTTTTCACCTCCTTCAACTCCATCGACCGCAGTGCTTGTCATCGACTCCACCGGTGAGTTGCGCGACTGGACCGCCCATGCCGATGTCGTCGTGATCGGCAAAAGTTTCCTGGGCTCCGGCGGGCAGAATCCCTGTGAGGCCGTCATCGCCGGCAAGCCGGTTGTCTTCGGCCCTCACATGGAGAATTTCGAGCCGCTGGCCACACGGCTCGCCTCCTCCGGCGGATGCCTTCGCGTCGAGACTTCCGAAAACCTGGCAAAAACCCTCCGGACCACCTTGGCTGGCGGCCCCTCATTGGATGGCGGCATCATCGCCGCGCGTGCGGCACTCGCCCGGCATGAAGGTGCCTGTGCCCGTACGGTGCTGCTCTTACGGGCTTGAAATCATTGTGAGATTGCCTCAACCCCGTGTTTGTCATTTGCAAACAACCCATTAACCTCACCACCTGTGAGCGATCCTGAATCCAATCCCCTGCGCAGCCTCCTGTCCGGCATCGACCTCGGTCCGGCCTGGGCGCGCAGCACCACGCCTCCGAAAACGCAGGCACGCGCCCCACGTGAAGACTCCACTCCGGAGGTGCCGAGACGCGACTCCCGTGATCGAAACGACCGCGGCCCCCGCGGCACAGGCGCAGGCGACCGCGAGGGTGGACGGCGTTTTGAAAAGCGCCAGGACGAGCGCGGCGGCAAGTACGGGGATCGTCGTAGCGGGCCACCCCAGCGCGAGGAGATCGAGCCCGCACCCGGCGTGCGCGTCCAGATCCATCCGGACCCACAGGCCGTGAATCTCGTCGGCAAGGAAATCCATCAGGTTGCCCGGGTTTACTCCTTGTTCGACATCGCCCAGATCCTTCTTGCCCAGCGCGAGCGGGTGCGTGCGGTCTTCGAAGTCGAGGAATCCCGCCCTGCCCTCTTTCTCGGAAAACTCGATGGCTCGCTCTGGCTCACCCGCGAGGAGGCGATCCGACACTTCTGGCAGTCCGACGCCAAGGCCGGACTCTTCGAAGAAAAAACCATCGAGGTCGATCCACCGACCGGGAATTTCCAGATCGTTGCCCGCTGCGGGATGAGCGGCGAATGGCTCGGCCCCCCGAATTTCCACGCCTATCAGACGAACCTGCGTCGCATCCATCGCGAGCGGTTTTCTAATCTTCCCTTCGAGGTCTATGCCTCGCGCGTCCGCAGCGAACGCGGCGAGGAGGCGGTCAACGCCTGGCTTGAAACGATGAAGAATCGCACCCGCTGGCGTCCGAAGGGCGACGAGAACGCCGCCTGGATCGAGGATGCAGCCGAGGCCGAGCGCGCATTCAGCAGCAGGTTCTTCGCGGATGCCTTTGAGGAAACCCGCAAGGCCGATGTCTCCGGGGGAATTCCAGCCAAACACCTATCTCCGAGCCTGCTGGCGTCCCTGCGAATGGCTGGGTTCCACGCCCGCAAGCATCCAGCCGTCATGATCCCGACGATCTGTCGGATGCTTGAAGGCGAGCATCTTCCGGTCTTCAAGCGCGAGGGCAAGCTCTTCACCGGCCCGGCCCGTCCTCATCCTGTTCCTGCCGACGCCATCCTGGCCGAGCGGCCCTCCGCCATGGTTTCCTGGCTCAAGGGCCGGAAGGAGCCGAAGCTCGGAGATCTCTGGAAGGCCGTGCTTCCCGAAGGCATCACCGAGGCCCCCCAGGAATGGCTGATCGATCTCTTCTGGCTTCTCACCCAGGGTCACCTGCTCCTTTTCGCCGATGACCGCATCGTCCTTCCGGAGCGTCGCCAGAGCGGTCAATCCGCCAAGGCAGCCCCCACCAAACCGGAGCCCGTCGCGGTTGAGAAAAAGAAGCGCAAACGCAGAACCAAGAAGCGGAAGCCCAAAAAGCGTGTGGGAGTGAGCCGTCGGCGACTGAAGCTCAATCCCCTTGCGCTCCGCCTCGCCAAGGCGGCCCCGGACAAGATGTGGAGCCACCAGCTTCGCACGCGAACCCTGCGCCGCAGCCAGATCCTTTCCGCCCGCGAGGAGGAATCGTAATCACAGAGCTTCGAGCCCCTTCGGCCTGACTTGTTTAGAATTCACCGCAATCGCTAACCCAAACAACGATTGCGGGGAATTCATCATTGTTAATTAATACCTCATGCGGTCGTCAAACATCGCTATCCTTCACTGCATGACTTGAATCAAATGCCGACTTCTGGGGTTCAGCCCGTTGGTTCTCAGAGGTCATTGTTTTTAAAAATTTATTCGAGGATTTTGGGATAAAACGACTTGCAAGCGCTATGTGACAGGAGAATGGTTCCATTCGCATGTTGAATATACCTGAACCGACGCTGTCAAAGATCCTCGAACTTAGAACGAAGAACGGTCTCGAAGCCACCCCGGAAGCGCTCGAAGCCTCCATCGTTGCCGCCAAGTGCAAGTGGACGCTTGAGGACACGCCCCGTTATCGCACCGCTGGAGAATCCCCTATCTATATCTCCGGAAAATATCTCACACAGGCGGGTGTCTGTCCCGCCACGGGCGAAAAGGATGGTGGACGCACCTCCAAGCCACCCGGCACCAAGGCTCCGAAAGCCGCCAAGTCCGAGCCGACCGCCTTCGGCACCGCCAACAGCGAAGAGGCCTTTTTCCGTGTCCTCCACGCGAAGGGCTTCGGCATCAAGATCAGCAAGGATCTGCTCACCGGCGAGATCAACAAGGAAGTGCCACGCGCCATCGCCGACCTCGGCCTGGTGTTCAGCTCCATCCCGGTCCGCACCGACTCGGTCCATGTGATCCAGACAAGCCCGCAGATCCAGGTGGCCATGAGCTTGGACAAGTTCCTTGAGATCTCCAAGATCAAGGCCTGACCCCAATCGAGGATCAGCGCTTCCAGGTGAAGCCGATCCGCTCTTTCCAAAGGCCCCGTTCGCGGGGCCTTTTTCGTGCCCGGAAACCGGAAGGTCATCGGCCTGCCCCCGAGAATGGGATCGGGAGCAGGCCATCAAGATGTCATGCCATCACTGGAACCAGGGCAGGAAGGCTGCCGGCCGCGACCGCCTGGCCGTGACGCTTGGTCTTTTCGTCAGGAACCACCAGCTTGATGCGGAGGTCCGGGAACTCGTTGGCGAGCACGGTTTCCGCTTCGTCGATGATGATCTGGCCACCCTCGCCGGAGGTCACGCGACCGAGGATCAGCAGGTTCTCAATGTCATAGAAATCGGCGTAGTGGGCGATGGAGTATCCGAAGCAGGTGCCGATCGTTTCATAAATCTGTGCCGCTCGGGTGTCGCCCGCCTTCATCGCTTCCTGGACCTTCACGAGCTGTTCAGGAAATGGCATCTTGCCGAAATCGAAGCCTGCGACCGGAGCGAGTCGGGCCACCGCCTGCTGCGAGAAGTACTGGGCGCCGCAGCCAATGTCGCCGGACCATTCATCGGACGGTGCATCATCACGGTAATCCACAGGCGCGAAGGCGAGCTCGTTCAGCCACGGCAGGATGTGGCCGGACCCATTGACATATCCGGCGGCCTGCGAGGTGCCCATGGCAACCCCGAGCACGCGATTGGCTTCAAGCCCCATCGAACCGGCCAGCGCGGTGACCTCACCGTCATTGACCACCTCAAATGGAATGTTGCCCCAGCGCTCCTTGAGCGTGAAGAACAGTCGGCGGATGTGCGTTTCGAAATCCTCCGGACTGACCCCGCGGAAGAGCGAGGCGGCGCGAATCTCATTGTTGACGTAAACCCCGGCTGACGAGCCCCCGATCGCGTCCACTCGTGGCAGGTGGGCCGCGGCGCGCATCAAGGTGTCGTGAATGCCTTCGATGTGATACTGCGGATCGCTCTGGAAATACGGGTCCCACACCACCTCTTCGGAAAAGACCACCTCGCCATCGATCAGCGCCGCGCACTTGCGGTCGGAGCCACCGAGGTCGAAGCCGATTCGGCAGCCTTCCAGGTTCCTGCCAAGCGACATGGCTGCACCGTTTTCCGCGGGCAGGTCCTCCACGGAACCCACGGCCGTGACGGAGATCGGCTCGCCGAAAATCTTGGTGCCAATGAAATCACGGTCGAACTTGCGGAGGCCGTTCTCGGAATAAATCTGCGTCAGCGAGGCGGCGACATCCGGAGCACCCGCCACCAGGATACGGCTTCCGCCCTTCTGCCAGAGAAGGAATTTCACCAACCGCTCGACGTATCTCGTCGTCAGCGCGTCATTGGCGGGACCGGCGGAAAGGATGGTGCCCGACCAGCGGAACGCCGTGCCGTCGGTGCGGACCAGCGCGAGATCGAGTTTCCGGGCTCCGGAGTCTGCCGCCACCTTGGTGGCGTAGGCGCGATTCCAGAGGACAGCCGGGACGAAGCCGGAATCCAATACCGGCAGGAATTGAGGAGTAACGGTCAGTGACATGAGCGTGGACAAAAGAAACACGCCGAGGGTGAACCCTTCCCGACCCAAATCCAAGTCGAAAGAGCGGTTGGTTCGAGCGACCAGTGGAGGGACTTGTCACTCAAACAAAATGGCCCGGCAGAACCTGCCGGGCCTCAGGACAAGCTTCAATCAAGCCAGCTTCGGAACGTCCACCCACGTGCCCTTGCGGTGGGACTCCCAGCTCAGTTCGGCGAGCTGGACGCCTTTCGCGCCTTCGCGGAGCGTCCATGGGAATGGCTCGTCCGCGACGACGTGCTTGAGGAAAAGCTCCCACTGGATCTTGAAGGCGTTGTCGAAGGGAACCTGGTCCGGCACCTCGACCCAGCGATCGTAGTAGTTGATCGGGCTGTCGATGTCCGGATTCCACACCGGCCGCGGCGTGGTGCTCTGATGCTGGGCCCAGCACTTGCGAAGGCCGACAATGGCCGAGCCTTCGGTGCCGTCCACCTGCATGGTCAGAAGGTCGTCGCGACGGACACGGACATTCCATGACGAGTTGAACTGGCAGATGATGCCGGTTTCGGTCTCGAACATCGCGTAGGCGGAGTCATCGGCCGTGCACTTGAAGGGCTTGCCCGCCTCATCGAAACGCTGCGGGATGTGGGTCGCGGCGTGACAAAACACGCGGGTGACGTTTCCGAAGAGGTTGTCGATGACATATCTCCAATGGCAGTGCATGTCCACGATCATGCCGCCGCCATCTTCTTCCCGATAGTTCCAGCTCGGACGCTGGATCGGCTGACCCTGATGCTCGCCGGTGAAGACCCAGTAGCCGAACTCGCCGCGCACACTGAGGATCTTTCCGAAGAAGCCCTGCTCTTTCAGAAGCTGGAACTTCCGCAGGCCTGGCAGCCAGAGCTTGTCCTGCACCGCGCCGTTCTTGATGCCCGCTTCTTCCGCGACGCGGGCGATGTGGATGGCGTCCTGCGTGGAAACGGCGATCGGCTTTTCACAGTAGATGTGCTTCCCGGCGGCGATGGCCTTTTCGAGGAAACCAATGCGATACGGAGTGCCCGAGGCATCGAAGAAAATCTCGTTCGCAGGGTCGGCCAGCGCGGCATCAAGATCCGTCGTGAAACGGGAAACGCCGTACTTCGCGGCCAGACCGGCCAGCTTGTCGGCATTGCGGCCGGTGAGGATCGGATCCGGGATGACGCGGGTGTCGCCGCAAACGATTCCACCCTGGTCACGGATCGCGAGGATCGAGCGGACAAGGTGCTGGTTGGTGCCCATGCGTCCGGTGACGCCGTTGAGGATGATGCCGATGTTTCGGGTTTTCATAAGAGTGTGAAGGTTGAGGTTTTCAGTGTTCAGGGAAGACCAATCAAAGCTCCGCGCAACTGGCGGCGATTTTTTCGAGGAAGCAGTGCTGGTTTTCGGACCAGTACTTGCGGGAAAAGATTTCGACTTCGGTCGGACCGGTGAAGCCGGAAGCGTGGACGAGGTCGGAGATGCGCTTCGAGGCATTCACGCCCTCGCCCGGCAGGCCGCGGTCGAGCAGGACGTGATCGAAGTCGGGCTTGAACTCGCAGACATGGAAGGCGAACAACCGCTGCTTCGCCGCACACTGGCGAATCTGGGCCTCAAGGTCGCTTTCCCACCAGACATGGAAGACATCGACCGCGACGCCGACCAGCGGATGGGAAATGCGATCGCACAGCTGGTTGGCATCGCGCATCGAGGCCACGGCGCAACGGTCCCCGGCATACATCGGGTGAAGCGGCTCGATCGCGAGCTTGATGCCGGCCTCTTCTGCCGCAGGAAGGATGGCGCGGATCCCCTCTTCGATCTGGTCGAGGTTCTCGGTGGGCGATTGACCGATGGTGGCTCCGCAGACGAGGACGATCATGGGCAGGCCAAGCGCCTCGCATTCGCGGAGGACGGCGAGGTTGTCCTCGACGCCGGCCTTTCGCGACTCCGGAGTTTTCCCGGTGAAAAAGCCACCGCGCACGTAGGACACGCCTTTCAGGCCGCTGTCGGCGATGTGTTGCCTCACCTTCGAAAAGTCCTCACCCGCCACGGTTTCACGCCAGACGGAAAGGCCGCCGAAGCCATGGGAGGCATAGTTTTCAATGCACTCGTCGATCGACCAGGGCTTGGTCGTGAAGGTGTGGATGGCCAGTTGTTCGCGGTTCATGGATGAAGGGGCAAGGTGGAGTCGCCGGGCACCAGATTTCCGGCGAGCCGGATCAGCGGAAGCGGTTCGACGGACTCGATGATCGAGGAGGCCAGTAGCTTTCCGGCCACGCGGGCCAGCTCCTGCACCGGCATCGAAAGGCTTGTCAGCAGAGGTCGGGTCAGGCGTCTAACAGGTGAATCGTCGAAGCCGGTGACCTGGCACTGTGAGGGCACCTGGATGCCACCGCGACCAAGCTCGGAAAGCACGGCGGCAGCGACGATGTCATTCACGCAGAACAGAGCGTTGAAGGACTTCGCCAGCTTCAACACCGTCCGCGAATCGAGGTGGTCGATGGCGGGGAAATGGAGGATCTGCTTGTCCGGATTCAGGCGGAACCCGTGGGACTTGAGGGTCTCGATCCAACCCTTGAGACGGGTTTCATGAACCTCGCCGAGCCCTTCGATGCTGATGAAAGCCGGCTTGAGGTCGCAGCTGTTAGAGACCACATGGTCCACCAGATCGCGCATGCCCTGTGCATGATCGGACACCACGCTCGGCACTCCTGGCACGGTGCGGTTCAGCACCACGGCGGGCACGCCGCGCAGCCTCAGTTCGCGAAGCACCCTGGGCGAGGGCTCATGGAAAGCGAACACGAAGCCATCGGTGTCGCCGCCCTTCTTGTGCGGAAACGGATCGTAGCCCGGGCCGCCGGTGTCGCAGATGATGTTCGAGGCGGAGGGCTTCAGTCCCTCGTTGAGACCAGCCACCAGTTGAGAGAAATCGAAGAACAAACCGCGCTCGGGAGCCGCGTGACGGGGTAGCACCAGACGGATGCTGAGGATCGCGCGTGCCCGGTGCCGACGGACCGTACGGCGTTCGAATCCCAGTTCGCGCGCCACCTTTTCCACCCGGCCACGCACGTCATCGCTCACCATCCGCGAGCCCTTGAGGGCGCGCGAGACGGTGGAGGCGGAAACTCCGGCCTCGTTCGCGATGTCGTAGATCGTGGCCATGATCAATACCCGAGGCGGAGGGCGCAATCGGCGATGATGCCGGCCTCCCATTCCGGGCGACGGGGGCACATCGAATGTGGCTCGGACGAAGGAATGCGGCCAAGGTGGTGCTGGAACACCGCGCAGCTGTGCTTGTAGGCCGGCACCGGCGCACGGAAGCCGACATTGCCGAGATATTGCAGGGCATCGTTGAGGGCGAAGTAGCGATCGTCCCCAGTCTCCCAATAGAGGTCGCGCTCGGCGAATTTCTCCGGGCAGAACGCAGCGAGTCCCAGCAGGTAATCGGAGCCGTATTCGGTCATGTCGATGCCGAGATCATTTCCTGTGAAGACCTTGAAGTCCGGGCGGATCTGGTCGCGCAGCTCCAG
>JAIXVN010000276.1 GCA_027483005.1 Verrucomicrobiaceae bacterium | reverse complement strand
GTTGGAAAGTTAAGAGTTAAGAGTTAAGAATGATTTCAATCTTCAGTTTCGAATTTAGTGCTTGGAGTTTCGGATTTTCTCCCCCTCTCATTCCTCCCAGATCATGTGTTCGAGGCGGAGTTTCTTGGCCCGTGCAGCGGCGGATTCCGCTCGGGGTCCGTTGAAGGAGGCGATCTTGGTGGCGGTGGCAATGGCGGCTTCCCAGCGCCCGGCTTTTTCGAGGAGGGCGAGGGCGCTGAAGCCACAACGCTCGAACCATTCCCACTCATCGGGTGGGTGGCTGGTGTCGCGCTGCAGCACGGCGAAATAGCTTTCAAGGGCCTCGCGCTCCCGGGTTCCAGCCGTGCCGTTTCCTCTGGGCAGCTTTTCAAGCGTCATGCCGCGGAGATAGTGCAGGCGATGGAGCATCGAAGGTTGTTTGCTGGAGGCGAGGATCAATTGGTCGTAGATGGCGAGGGCCTCGGTCAGCGAGGCGGGTTTGGCTGCGCCCTGGGCATAGAGGGCCTCGGCCAGAAGCAGTCCGACCGGGGTGCGGAGCTCGTCTTGAGGCGGCATCGACCTGAACCAGGGCTGAAGTTCCTGAATGGTGGCATCGAGGCGGTTGAGATCGGTAAGGAGCCTTGCCCGTTCGAGCTTGGCCAGTGGAGCCAGCCCGCTTGAGCCGGAGGCCACCGTCGAGAACAGGATCAAGCCTTCCTCCCTCGACTGGGCGGTGGCCCCAAGGGCGGCGGATCGGGCCGCCAGCATCAACGCGGCGGGGGCATTGCGGTCGTTTGGGGCAGAGGCTGCCAGCTTTTCCAAAACCAGTCGGGCGTTGTGGTAGTCGCCGTTGCGGAACAGGCTGCGTCCGAGGATCATTGAGGCCTCGGCCGCTTCCTGGCTGTTGCCATGGTCTGACAGGAATGCTCTTGAAAGTTGGATGGCCTCCGCTGGCGTTGGGTTCTGGTCTGCGACGCGCAGTTTGATCAGGTCCAGTTTGTTGGGCGCAACGGCGTTTGCCAAGGCGAGGTCCTGGGTGATGATCTCGATCTGGCTGCGGGAAAAGGCCGGATTGGGCGGCTGCATGTCGAGTCCTGCCTCGGCGGCGGCGAGTCTGGCCTCTGCGATCCGTTTGCTCTGCGGATGATCCACGATGAACTTCTCAAGAGCGGCAAAAGCCCGCTCCGCCTCCTGCTCGGAAAGCGCCCGTTCGAGTTCCAAGTCTGCCTGGATCCTCGCCTGGCGTTCCGGGTTGGCGGGACTTGCGGCCATCACCGGACCGCTTTGGAGTCTGGAAAGGGCCGCATTCAAGGCCGCCAGATCGGCAGCCGAGCCCGGAAGCAAGGAGCTCGCCTGATCGAACAGCGCGACCGCAGCGGCCGGTTTCCCCCGATCAAACTCGGAGCGTGCCTCCAGGAAGGCTGCTTCCCCCTGGACCAGCGGAGAGCCTGGGGTCTGCCGGATCGCGGCGAGAGCGGCAAAAGCTCGCTCACTACGCCCTTCCTCGAGAAGCCATTTTGCCGACTGCATGAGTGCCTTGGCCGCCAGGAAATGATCGGGATGCTCAATCCGGAGGCGAGTCAGCAAGCGCACCGCCTCGGCCTTCGCGGTTGGGGTGGGCTGGCGATGGAGTCCGATGGCACGGGTGAAAAGCGCGAAGGCAGCGAGATCGTTTCCTTCCTTCCCCTCAGCGGTCGGCCAGGCACCTGCCGCGCCGGAATTGCTGGTCCGGATGAGTCCGGTCGGCGGAGTCGGACTGGCCGGGCTCCACTGGGCAAGTCGCTCCAGAATGGCATCGTTCGGAGTCGGCTGATCCGGAATCCATTGCTGCAGCCGTCTGAAAATGGCCTCCAGCAGTGGGGAATCAGGATGTTTCTGAACCGCAGCAAGGAGCGAATCCGCCGCCGCCGCCGTGCCTTCCGAGCCAGCAAGCGCATCGGCGAGACCGACGATCGCCGCGTGATAGCGAAGCAAGCTCTGGCCTTGGGGCTGGTCAAGGAGGATGGAGAATGCAGAGGCGGCTTCCGAGGATTTGCCCTCGGCGAGCAGGAGGCGCGCATGGAGGAAGGCCTGCTCCGGTTGGTCCTCCGCAGGCAGCAATTTCCCGTCGGGAAGGATCTTTCTGGCCTCCTTGGGTTTCCCCTGATCGATCAGGATCGCCGCCTGCCGAAGACGGGCCTGGCGAACGGACTCCGCGTCACCAACTTTTGCCAGGACCTCAAGGGTCTCGGACGCGGCATCCTGCTCGTTCAAGGAAAGCTGAAGGCTTGCACGGGTCAGCAGCGCCTCGCCGCGATGAGCCGCCTTGTCGTTCGAGATTGCCGGAGCCAGTCCTTCCGCGGCTTCACGGTAGCGGCCCAGTCCGGCCAGGGCCTGGGATTTCCAGAAGTAGGTCTCGGGATCGTGCGCCCAGGCGGCCTCGTTGAGTCTGGTCATGGCCTCGGCCGACCGGTCGCCCCGGATCCAGGTTTCGAGTTGCTTCAATCGAAGCACCCGCTGGTCCGCCGCAGAGAGGTCGGGCGTCTTGAGCGCCTCCTCGAAACGGCTTTCCGCGATCTCCCAAAGCCGGGAGTCGAGAGCTTCCATCCCCTGGCTGTAGGCGGCAAGATCCTTCAGCGCCGTGGCGCCCGGAAGGAGGGACGTCGACAGCAGGCTGACTAGGATGGATCGCACGATCATCGGGAGGCCGGATCCTAGGCGGCATTCGGGCTTCTGGCCAGTGGAGATGCGACCAAATCTCATGCTTCGGTTCCAAACAAGCGGTCGCCGGCGTCGCCGAGACCCGGCAGGATGTAGCCCCGCTCACTCAGACAGCGATCCAGGGCAGCGGCATAGACCGGGATCTCCGGGCAGGCTTCTGCAAAGGTGGCCAGCCCCTCCGGAGCGGCGACCAGACAGGCGAAGGCAATCCGATCCGCACCCGCTTCGCGCAGGTTCCGCACCGCTTCCACGGCCGACCCTCCGGTGGCCAGCATGGGATCGAGCAGCAGCACGAATTTCCCGGCCAGGGACGGCGGGTGCTTCATGTAATAGGGCTCAGGGAGAAGCGTCTCCTCATTCCGCGCCAGCCCGATGTGAGCAACCGCAGCCTCCGGGATGAGATCGAGGAATCCGTCGAGAAATCCCAGCCCGGCCCGCATGATGGGCACCAGAACGATCGACTGGACCAGACGCTTTCCGGTCGTGATCTCAAGCGGGGTCGTGCACTCGACGACCTCGGTCTCCAGAAGTTCGGTCACATAGGGTGCCATCAACGAGGCGATGCGGCGCATCCTTTGGCGGAACTCTGAAGTCGGGCACGAGGGCTCGCGCAGCCGGGTCAGTTCCGTGGCGATCAGCGGATGGTCGAGGACTCGGAACATCAGTTGGTTTCAACGAGCAGTTTTCTCAACTCCGCCGTCGTGACGCCCAGCGTGATCGAGGCTTCCTTCATGTCCCCATTCGAACGGTCCAGCACGCGACCCGCCACCTCGCGGGAAAGCCAGTCGATCACCTTGATGCCGGCAGGGGCCGCATTCAGCAGGCGATCAATGGCATCTCCCGCGCCATTTCTCAAGGCGCCGGGAGCCGCCGACAGCGGAATGTCGGCGGGAAGCAGGATGGTCGAGGAGGCCAGCGCACAGGCCCGGGCAATCGTGTTCTCGAGCTCGCGGACGTTGCCCGGCCAATGGTGCTGCTGGAGCGCGGCGACCGCCTCTCCGGTCAGACGGATGCGGGCCATGCCGTTCTTCCGCGTGATGCGTTGCAGGAAATACTCCGCCAGCAGCGGGATGTCCTCGAGCCGGTCGCGCAGGGGAGGGATACGGAGTTCGATGACGTTGAGACGGTAGTAAAGGTCCTCACGGAAACGGCCCGCCGCGACTTCCGCGGTCAGGTCCTTGTGGGTGGCCGCGACGACGCGAACGTCCGTTTTAATCGTATCATTGGAGCCGACTCGCGAAAAGGATCCGTCCTGCAGGACGCGCAGCAGTTTCACCTGGATCGTCAATGGCATGTCGCCGATCTCATCGAGGAAAAGCGTGCCGCCATCGGCCTGCTCAAAGCGGCCCTCGCGCTTGGCGATGGCCCCGGTGAACGAGCCTTTTTCGTGACCGAAGAGTTCGCTTTCGAGGAGGTTCTCGGGGATTGCGCCGCAGTTGCTGGTGATCAGCTCCTTTTGTCGGCGCGGGCTGTATTCGTGGATCGCCTTCGCGACGAGTTCCTTGCCGGTGCCGCTTTCGCCGGAGACCAGGATGGGGGCGTCGGAACGGGCCACGCGACCGACCATCTTGAACACATCCTGAAGGACGCGGGACACGCCGATGATCTTCACCCGGCCATCCAGGGTCGGGAGGTCCGCCACCGGTTGCTCCGCGCTGCGCCGGTCTTCAAGGGTTTGAAGTGCGGACTCGACCACCGGGCGCAGTTCAAAGGCCAGCGACTCCTTCCCCAGCACGTCATGCGCGCCCTTCTGGGTGGCTTCGATGATCTGTCCCGTCGTGGGGAAGCCCGCCGTGAGGATCACCAGGGTCTGTGGACTTTGCTGGCGCAGCCGGGTCAGCAGCTCAAGACCATCGAAGGGCTCGAGCGCGAGGGCTCCGATGACCACATCGACTTGGGTCTTCTCGCAGACTTTCAGGGCATTCTGTGCATTGTCGCATCTCAGGATCCGCAGGTTCCGGGCAGACAGGTGTTTCGTCGCCCAATCGAGGAAATCATGATCGGGGTCGACGAGAAGAATGGTTTCTTCCGTAGGGGGTTCGGCCATCGTTTGTGAGGAGAGTGAAGCAGGGAACCCACGAATGGCACGAAAAAACGCGGCGGGAGCTGGTGGGGCGGGGGAAGGCTTGAAGTGTGCCACCGGTTGGGGGAATGTCTGACATGGGCATTGTGACCGTTCGTGAGCTTCAACGCAACACCGCCGCCGTTCTTGAAAAGTGTGAAAAGGAAGGGGAGATCCTGATCCGTCACCGGGATGGAAGGGAGTTTTGTCTCGTGCCCAGGCGTGCTGCTCCTCCCGCCGCGAAGAAACCTGAGTGGCCGGATTTTGCGGCGCGCCGGAACCGGATCACGTCTGTTCCAATCCACCCCGATATCTGCGCGCTTGTTGACAAAGCCATTCGAGGCGAATGAGAGCCTACGCAGACACGAATTTTCTCGCTCGGATCTATCTTTCGCAACTGGCGAGCGAAGGCACTGACGATCTGCTAGAAGGCGTTTATCAACGACAGGTCGAACCCCTACCCATCATCAGGCTTCTTCAGATCGAACTGGCCAGCGCCTTGGAACTCTATGTGTTCTTCGGAAAGAACCCGCCTCATCCACGCATCACACCGGAACAGGCGGCCGTCGCCCACGCGGATTTCCAGAGTGATCTGGTCGATGGCCTGGTCTATCGGGTGGCGGAGCTGGACAACCGGGTGCTGTCCCGCCGCGCCACAGAACTCACCATCCGGCACACCGCGAACCACGGCTGCCGTGCTTGCGATCTGATTCACGTCGCCAGCGCTCTCGAACTGGGATGCTCGGAGTTCTGGACCTTCGACAAACGGGCCGCAGCGCTGGCTGAGAGGGAGGGCATGAAAGTTCCGTCGAAGCTGAAGGCAGCTGCCCGGAAAGCGGCTGGATGACGAGGCCATCGTGGCGGCGTTTTTCAAACGCCAAGCCTGCTGCGGTTTCGAACCCTTTGTTCGATTCAAACAGCAGGGCCCAGAAAGCGGTCGTCGTTGGCATGCTCCATGACGCCTTGCGAAAAAGTTTCAGCTCAACCCTTGCGCGCCTTGGACAAGTGTTCCACCCTGAGCAGGTTTTATCCCCGAACCCTGAAATCCATGAAACCGACCAGCTTCCCAAACAGGTTTTTGCCATTCGCACTGATCGTTGGACTGCTCTCGATTCCAACCATCGCCTCCTCGCAAACCCCGGAGAGC
>JAIXVN010000008.1 GCA_027483005.1 Verrucomicrobiaceae bacterium | reverse complement strand
CGCTTCACCCAGGGGCTGCCGACGATTTCATCCGGCTGAAGCTCTTCCTTGAGGGCGAGCAGGACTTCCCACTCCTCCTCGGTCAGCTCGACCGGCACGGTGGTCATCATCACGGCAGGCTCGTCCGACTTGTCGCCGGGCTCCATGGCGCGGCGGCGGATGTGGCCAACCCCGAGGGCGAAGACTCCATTCGCAGGCATCAACAGATACTCGGTCGCGCCGGTGAGGCGCATCAGCGCGGTGGCATGAAAATCGAGCGATTCTCCGACCGGCACCTTGAGCGTGGTCCACAGGCGGTAGCCGGAACCCGAGACCTCGGTGTCGGTCGAGCGGATGACGACGTGGCCGGAGAAAGGGTCCTGCTTGGACATGAAATCGAAGGCGGCGTTGAGTTTTTCCTCCGGCACCTTCCAGGCGACGAGGGCCCCGTGGGCGAGCTTCGTGGAAAGCAGGGTCTGGCGCACGCGGCGGATCACGCCGCCTTCGAGCATGGCGCGGATGCGTTCGAGGACCGTCGGCAGATCGACGCCGGATTTCTCGGCGATGACGTGGAAGGGATGCTGGTGGAAGCCGGCGATCAGGTCTTCAGAAACAGCGAGGATCTGCGCGTTGACCGGATCGGTGTGCTCGACGGGGATGGTGTGGCTCATGGACTTGGGCGGAAACTAGGGGCAGAAGTCGCTGCTTGCCACGCCGTTTTTGCCGGAAGTCACGCGGATTCTACGCCGGGCGGGGTGGAAACCCCTGCTCCGAAGGGAAACCGCTGCGATATCCGGGGTGAAGAGGTTTTCACCGCCAAGGCGCAAAGTTCGCCAAGGAAGAATCTTTGTTTCGAAGGGAGTGCTTCGAATTCGATGCTTTCTCAAACAGCATCTCCTCTCTTCCACTTGGAGTTCTTGGTGTCTTGGCGGTTCAAAGTTTCAAGGTGCCAAAACCAGCGTCCGCAGCAGCTTTTGGGCCGCGTTCCGGTCATGGGGAAATCGCTGCGATATCCGGGGTGAAGAGGTTTTCACCGCCAAGGCGCAAAGTTCGCCAAGGAAGAATCTTTGTTTCGAATGGAGAGCTTTGAATCCAATGCTTTCTCAAACAGCATCTCCTCTCTTCCACTTGGCGCCCTTGGCGTCTTGGCGGTTCAAAACTCTAAGGTGCCGAAGCCAGCGTACGCAGCAGCTCCAGGGCCGTTTCCCGGTCGTGCAATCGGCCTTCCAGTTGCTCGGTCTGGACGGTTTCCAGCAGTTCCTTGAAACGCGGCCCGGGCGTGAGTCCCATCGCGATGAGGTCCTTGCCGCTGACCAGGGCCGGCGGGATGAGCGGCTGGCTGGCGAACTCCTCGCGCTTTTCGATCAGGAACTCGTAGTTGTCGGTGAAGCCGTTCGACGATCCGCAATCGACGCGATGCAGCTCCATTTCCTGCTCGAAGGTCGGCTCGGCCATGAAGCGCTTGAGTTTCGCGACCCGCATCTTCTGCACGTTCATGAACTGCATGTGCCGCGCTACCATCGGCACGACGGCGGCGATGACGTCGTTCGGATACTTCAGTCGGCGCAGGATTTCCTCGGCCATGACCGCGCCCATGGCATCATGGCCATTGAAACGGATGCGATTCGCGGCTTCGTCGAAGGTGAAGGTCGGGGGCTTGGCGATGTCGTGCAGCAGCACCGCCAGGCAAAGCTCCAGCGAGGCCTCCGGGCCGAGCATGTCGAGCATGATGCGGGTGTGGGTGTAAACGTCGCCCTCGGGATGCCATTCGGGAGGCTGCTCGCAGCCGATCATCGGCAGGACCTCGGGGATGATTTCCCGGATCAAGCCGGACTGCACCAGCAGGTCGAGCCCGCGGGCACGGTCGGGCGCGGTGATGAGTTTCGAGAACTCGTCGCGGATCCGTTCCGGGGAAATCCTCGCGAGATCGTGCGCATGTTGTTGGATCGCGGTCCAGGTCAGCGGCTCGATCTCGAAACCGAGCACGGTCGCGAAACGCACCGCCCGCAGCAGCCGCAAGGCATCCTCGCGGAACCTGGCCACCGGATCGCCGATCGCCCGCAGGGTCTTCGTTTCCACATCCGCCAGACCGCCGACATGGTCGATGACCTCGCCGGTGAAGGGATTTTCGAACAGCCCGTTGACCGTGAAATCGCGACGCTGGGCATCCTCCGGAGCGGTAGAAAACTCGACCGTTTCCGGACGTCGGCCGTCCTTGTAGCTGCCATCGGTCCGGAAAGTCGCGACTTCGATGTGCGTGCCGCGCTGTTTCACGATCACGACCCCGAAGTGCGCGCCGACCTCGTTCGATCCGGGAAAGAGCTTCAGCACCTCAGTCGGCGTGGCCGAAGTCGCGACATCATAGTCCTTCGGCTCGCGGCCGAGCAGCTTGTCGCGCACGCAGCCACCGGCCAACAGCGCCTCATGACCGGCATCGGTCAGGCGACGGGCGACATCAACAGCAGCGGAGCGGGGCACAGGGGGAGGAGAAAGTTCCAAGTTCCAACTAGCAAGTTCCAAGACAGAGGAAGAGGCGGAGCCTCCATTTTCTTCCGTTGGAACTTGGAACTTGGCCCTTGGCACTTTCTCCTCCCCCCATGATTCGGATTCGCGGGGCGAGGCAGCACAACCTGCGGAATGTGGATGTGGACATTCCGCGCGGGAAACTCGTGGTCATCACCGGCCCCAGCGGATCGGGGAAGTCGTCGCTCGCCTTTCACACGCTCTATGCCGAGGGCCAGCGGCGTTACGTGGAGTCGCTCTCGGCCTACGCGCGACAGTTCCTCGACCAGCTGGAAAAGCCGGATGTCGATTCGATCGAAGGACTCAGTCCGGCCATCGCGATCGAGCAGCGCAACGGCGGCCTGAACCCGCGCTCGACCGTCGCCACCGCCACCGAGATCTACGACTACCTCCGCGTCCTCTGGGCGGCGGCGGGGATCCCGCACGATCCGGCCACTGGCGAAAAGCTCCAGCGGATGACCTCGGCAGACATCGTCAACGCCCTGCTCGCCCAGCCCGAGGGCACGAAGATCGTCCTGCTGGCCCCCGTGCCGGTCGAGGAGGCCTCCGAGCCTGAGCGTTTGCTCGGCGATCTCCAACGGCAGGGCTACGTCCGCGTCCGTCTGGATGGCGAGGTGCTCGACATCGAGGAAGCTGCTGCGAAATGGCCGGAGAAACTGACCTCGATCGAAATCGTGGTGGACCGCTTCGTCGTCCGGCCCGGCAGCGAGGCGCGCTTGGCGGACTCGGTGGAGACCGCGCTGAAGCTTTGTGGAAATGAAGCCCGCGCCTCGATCCAGACGCCGGATTCGGAGGCCTGGAGCGATCTTTCCTTCCAGACGAGCTTTCGGAATCCAACCACCGGCGCGATCCTCGAAGAACTCTCGCCGCGACACTTTTCCTTCAACTCGCATCTCGGAGCCTGTGAGGCCTGCGAAGGGCTCGGCACCGAGTCGTTCTGCGATCCGGCTTTGCTCATCGGTGATCCTGCGAAACCTCTGTCGTCCGGCATCAAAGGCTGGTGGAAGGACGGATCGCCGCGCCACGGCCAGTGGAAGCGCGAGGTCGAGGCCCTCACGCGGATGTTTTCCCTGGAGGAGGGCGTAAGCGTCGCGGATCTAACAGACGAGGTGAAGCGCTTCATTTTCCAAGGCGGCGAACTCGACACCGGCTGGAAGGTCGGGCGTGAAAAGAAATCCCAGAAGAAGGCCTTCGACGGTCTTTGCGCGGAGGCCGAGAGGAAGCTGTTAGGCGCGAAATCCGAGGCCTCGCGGCGACGTCTGCTGCGGGTGATGTCGCATCGACCCTGTCGCGTTTGCGAAGGTCGTCGGCTCAAGGCCCAGTGGCTCGCGGTCCGCATCGAAGGTCATGGCGGACGCTGGCTCGGCATCCAGGACTTCTGCGGTCTGCCAGTCGATGAGGCGCTGACGTGGATGGCGGGCATCGCGATCGATCCCGTGAAAGCCT
>JAIXVN010000098.1 GCA_027483005.1 Verrucomicrobiaceae bacterium | reverse complement strand
GAATGCGGACATCCAATTCATCAAACGAACGCGCCTGGGTGTGGCAGCCATGCAGCGAGGGAACGCTGGCAACAAGCCAACCATCGGCATCCCGTTCGATCACGACGCTGAATTTGTGTTCCATGACGAAGCTGACTTAACCTTTCTTGGAGCGTTTGGCACTTCTTATTCCACGACGTGCACCCCATGCGGGTTGATCTTCGAAACGTAGAGCTGGTTCCCCACCGGGATGGCCGTGAAGACCTTGCTGATCGCTTCACCGACCTTGCGGGCGGTTTCCTCGCCTTCGCAAAGGGCGAAGACAGACGGACCGGCTCCGGAGATCGAGAAACCGAGGGCCCCGGCGGAGAGGGCGGCGCGCTTGGCCTTGTAGAAATCCGGGATCAGCTTCTGGCGTCGCGGCTCGGCGATGACGTCGTGGATCGAGCGGGAGATCAGACCATAGTCCTCCTGGATCAGGCCGCAAAGCAGGCCGCCGAGGTTGCCGATCTGCTGGGTGGCGTTTTCGAGCGGGATTTCCTTCGGCAGGATCTCGCGGGCGACTTTTGTCAGGATCTCGATGTCGGGATGGACGACGGCGGCCCAGAGGTTTTTCGGAGCCGGGATCTGCGCGAAGTCGAGCTCATCGTTCGAGCGGATGAAGACGATCCCACCGAAGAGGCAGGGCGCGACGTTGTCGGCGTGCCAGGCACCATCGGCCGAGGCTTCACCGGCCATGGCGAACGGAAGGAGCTGCTTCTTGGAAAGCGGTTCGCCGATGAGCTTGTTCACCGCATAAGCCCCGGCGACGGCGGAGGCCGAGGACGAGCCGAGACCGGAGCCGAAAGGCATCTTTTTGTGGATCTCCATCTCGATCCCGCGATCGGTCATGCCGAGGTGCTTCAGGAGGTCGAGCGCGGCCACGCCGGCGGTGTTCTGGGCGGGATTTTTCGGGAGCTTGCCGTTGTCGCCAGTGATCTTGGTGATCTGCAGGCCGGGCTTGTCGCTGAACCGGACGACGATCTCGTCACCGGGGGCATCGATGGCGAAACCGAGGACGTCGTAACCGCAGGCGACGTTCGCCACCGTGGCCGGGGCGAAGACGCGGATTTCATGGGAGGCGCTCATGGCGGCGCGGAGTGTGCACGGCAACCCCGTGAAGGCCAACCCCTCAATTGGGGAAAAGAACGGTTCTTATCCGCCCCCTTCAGCGGGTCACGTCGTAGACGACAATCTTCCCGGCCAGCGGCTTGAGGACGGTCTCGACCTTTTTGACGTGGGCGGGGTTCGTTTCGTAGGCCTGCAGGGCGGCGTCGGATTCGAAGCGCATCACGAGTGCGACGTCGAAGGAGTCATCGACCACCGGGCGATTGCTCGGCAGGGCGGTGCCGTAGTCGAGGAAACGGATGCCGGGGATGCTGCGGAGCTCGTCGGCGGCCTGCATCACGGCCTTTCGGTCACCGGCATTTCCCGGGCGCTTGAGCCAAAGCACCACGACGTGATCGACGGTGCCCTTCGACGCGGGCGGGGCAATGGTGGCGCAGGAGGCGAGGGCCAGGACGGAGAGGGCGAGGATGGGTTTCAGGAACATGGTGGAAGTATTGGGGAGCGGATCGGTTAGAACAAGCCGAAGAACCACTTGGTGCGTCGCGTGCGCTTGTAGGAGCCATCGCCGACGGAAAGCACCTCGACCTGCACGGTGGTCAGGCCCTGCTCATGGAAGCCGAGCTTGTTCGCCGCGCGAGGGGAAACATCGAGCAGGCGACCCTCGATGAAGGGCCCGCGGTCGTTGATGCGGAGCTTCGCGGTGTGGCCGTTTTCGAGGTTGGTGACCTTCACCATGCAGGGCAGCGGCAGGGTCTTGTGGGCTCCGATGAGGTGCCAGGGCATCACCTTTTCGCCGAGCGAGGTGGTGCCGCGCTTGAGGCCGAGAAACGAGGACTCGTCATACCAGGAGGCCTGCCCGGTTTCTGAATAGCTGAGCGCCTCCTCAACGCCGATTGGCGAGTAATAGGCGCCCCGACAGTGGTAGCCACGGGTCTGGTAGCCCTTGTAGCCACCGGGGTAGGCGCAGGAGGAGGCCATCAAGGCGATGGCGGAAAACAAACCAAGCCGCCTGGCCCTCCGCGCGTGCGGACGAAGGTCGGAGGCGGCTTGGGGGAAAGGGTTCACGCCTTGCGCTCGCGGATCACCTGGAGGGTCGTGGCGACCTTCTCCTTCATTTCCTTGCCGGGCTTGAACTTCACGGCGGCACGGGCCGGGATCGGCACGTCCTTGTCCGGGTTCTTCGGGTTGCGACCGATCTTGGCCTTCATCTCGCGCACCTGGAAGGCTCCGAAATTCCGCATGACGACCGTATCGCCTTGGGAAAGGCACTCGGTGATTTCATCGATCAAGGATTGGACAACATCGAAAACAACTTGCTGGGTGACCTCGGTGCCTTTTTCGCCCAGTTGGTCGGTGATTTTGATGACGAGTTCGCGCTTAGTGATGGTGGCCATGAGGAGGGTCGGGTGATATCGGAGAGATGCGGGGATGGACTACATGAGTGGAGCCGATTGTCCCGCGAAAAATTTCTGGAAATTTCATGCGGATTCCGTGCCATCCGCGCCGGATTCGTCGTCAGAATCCATTGAAATGCCTAGAACCGCATTGGTGGTGCGGAAATGCAGCTTGGCGGCTTTTCGCAATGCATCCACACCGTAACGACCCACAAGTTCACGTCCCGCCTGAATGACCGCATCGGAAGCACCGAGGGGCAGCTTCACCCCACCTGCGGCGGAGGTCTTGTCCATCCAGTCGATGAAGCGCTCACGCGCCAGAATCGACGCGGCCGCCACGGCGATGTCCGACTCGCCCTTCGTCCGTTGATCGAGCTGGAGGCTGAGCTTTTTCTGGTTCAAGGCGCGCTGCAGGACCTCGGCGCGGGCGAACTGGTCGCTGAGGGCGCGCGGGCAATCCGGCTTCTTCTCCAACAGCTTCTCGATCACCCGCGCATGGCCCCAGGCGAGGAGGCGGTTGAGATTGCCGAACGAGGCGTGCATTTCGTTGTAGCGCTCGGGACCGATCGAGACGAGCTCGGCAACACAGCCTGGCGTCTGGCGGATGAGTTCCGCGAGCTTACGGATCTTCGCCGCGCTGCCGATGCGCTTCGAGTCCATGATGCCGGCTTCCATCAGGTGGCGGGTGATCTTGGCGTCGGTGTAAACTCCAGCGATCACCAACGGCCCGAAAAAGTCGCCCTTGCCGCTTTCATCGACCCCGAAATGCGGCGCAAACATCTCCGGATCATTGACCTCCTCGTAGCCGAGCCTGGCCTCGCCGAGCACCTCGGGCTCCAGTGTGAAGGTGACGAAATCCACCGTGTCCTTTCCCTGCACCAGCACCTTCGGACCCTTTTCATAGACCGTGACGTTGAGCTTGCCCTTGCGACCGGAGTAGAGCGCGTAGGGTTTCGGCTCGAAGTCGAAGCCCATCCGCTCCAGCACGCCTCGCAGGGTCTCCGCCTGGATGGCGGTCAGCGGGGCGGTGTAGGAGGTGGCCGACATGGAAAAATTGGATACTGAAAATTGGAAATTTGAAATTCAGTTTTCGAACGCATCCTCGGGCATGCTCAAGCCGGTCGCAACGCTCGATCCACTCACCGACCCCGCGCCATTTCGCGACGCACTGGCGGAGTGGTTCGGAAAACACGGCCGCGACTACCCCTGGCGACGCACCTCGGACCCTTACGCTGTGCTGGTTTCCGAGGTCATGCTCCAGCAGACCCAGATCGCCACTGTGCTGGGGAGAAACTACTACGGCCGCTTTCTCGACCGCTTCCCGGATCCGGAATCGCTGGCCATCGCTGATGATGCGGACCTCCTGAAAGCCTGGGAAGGCCTCGGCTACTACCGCCGGGTCCGCATGCTGCGGGAAACGGCGCGGGCGGTGCTTGCGGCGGGAGTGTTTCCCGGGTCGCTCGATGCCCTCCAGAAGCTCCCCGGCGTGGGCCGCTACACCGCCAATGCCGTCCGCGCCTTCGCCTTCGATCTCCCGGCAGCGGTGGTCGATGGGAATGTCGCCCGCGTGCTTTCCCGGCTCGTCGATTTCCGGGAAACCGTTGACTCGCCCGCAGGACTCAAGCACCTCTGGACGCTGGCCGACGAGCTTGCCGATCCACAGCGCCCGAAGATCTACAACTCCGCCTTGATGGAGATCGGCCAGACCTGCTGCCGGCCCGGCGTGCCGGATTGCCTCGCCTGCCCGATCGCCCGCTTTTGCAAGACCCGCGAACCCGAAACGCTGCCCGTCAAGACACCGAAGGCAAAGACCACCCACGTGGAAAGCCATGTCCTGTGGATGCGCGATTCCGAGGGTCGCGTGCTGCTTCACCAGGAACAAGGAAAGCGCCGCCAAGGTCTATGGAAGCTGCCCGAACGGTAAGTTTCCGACGTCTCAGGGCTGAGGGAAATCGCCACCCATCGCTACGGCATCACCCGCTATCAGGCGACGATGCACGTTTATCAGGCAGGACCCAAGACCCTCGCCCGGGAACACGAAACCTGGCAGGCACCCGAGTCGGTCGCCTCGCTCGCCATGCCCTCCCCCTATCGTCGCGCGGTGGAGGCCTTGCTGAAAGAGTCTTGAAATCTCGTGTGACTCTCGGGCGTATCGATGGATCCCTTCTTCGAATGCAGTTGAATTTCCCGTGGCAGATGCTCGCGATCGTTCCCGCGATCCTGCTTCAGGCGTGCTCCGTCCCCCTGCCGGACCCCACCCCACCAAGGGACTCCGTGCGTCACCTCGCGGCTCAGCGACTGTCGGTCATCGTCATCACCAAACGCAGATCCCTTGAGGGCTGGGTCGGCAGTCGTTTCTCGATCTCGAACGCCCCCGGTGATGCCGACGGAGGATCCGCCACGCCGATCTCGGACGACGGCTATTTCATCACCGCCGACCACGTCCTCACCCATTCCGCGGGACGCCATATCTTCGTCGTGTATGGAAATGCCGGCGACATCCGCACCGCCGAGGCACGCCCGGTTTGGCGCTCCTACAAGGGAGACCTCGCCCTCATTCACGCCCCCATCCACACTCCCTACTTCTATCGCTGGACTCCGCCGAAGGCCTGGCTGCCAGCCGGCACTCCGGTGGTACACGGCGGAGTTTCCACCGGAATCAAGACCGGGCCCGGAAAGCTCGCCACCTCATTGCCTCCCGAGGGCTTGTTCACCGGCATCCGCAAGTTCAAGATCGACTTCCCCCTCCAGCCCGGCGACAGCGGCGGACCCGTCATCGATGCCCGCGGCAATCTCATCGGCGTGAACTCCGCCGTCGAGTTCCTGGTGCCGATGGAAACCGCCTTCTTCATCGACTCCGAGGGCAACCGCCCGAATGTCCGTGCCCTTGGCGAAATCATCGCCCGCGACCGCCTTTCCCGCCCAAACCGCCAAACCTCCCCGAACTAGGCGCATGGACCTTGCTCGCCTGCTGCTCATCCTTCCCCTCCTCTGCCTCACCGGCTGCGGGTCGGTTTCAGATGCCTGGATGACCGGCTGGACCAGCTCCGCCGCCAGGGACCGCATCATGCTGGTCCGCTCCGAACCGATGAGCTTCGGCTTCCAGCGGCTCACCCGCCAGGCCCGCCTTTACCCGGACCTCTCGCGGTTCATGTCCGCCCGCGGGCTGCCCGGATTCATCGCGGAAATCGACAACCGCGACCGCCATTTCCTGATCCTCTACTACCTTGAGAGCCGCGAGGCCTTCGCCTGCCGGACCAGAGGGGCAGCCTCCCGCGAGATCGAATTCGCCGGCCCCTATCCGATCACCTCTCGCGAATTCAAAACGCTGGAGGGCTTCCGCCAGCAGGCCGACTCCGCACGAAAACGCAACTGAGACTTTCAGTGGATTTTTCCTAAGAATCCGGCGACAAGGGCGTTTCACCCGCCGCATGAAGCATCTTCTCGCTCCCGCAGTTTTCCTCAGCCCAGCGCTGGCCTTCGGACAGGACCTCCTCTCCCCGCTGGTCGTCACCGGCTCCCGCTCGGAGACCTCACTCAAGGATCTTCCCTACACCACCACGGTGCTCGATCAGGATTTCCTCGAGCAGAACACCCGCCGGACCCTGCCGGAAGCCCTCCAGTACACCCCCGGCGTCTCGGTTCAGAAAACGGCCAACGGGGCCGGCTCCCCCTTCATCCGAGGCTTCACCGGCCGCCAGAACCTGCTCCTCGTCGATGGCGTCCGCATCAACAACTCCACCTTCCGCAGCGGTCCGGTCCAGTACTGGAACACCATCGACTCCCAGACCATCGACCACCTCGAACTCATCAAGAGCCAGGGCTCCGTCCTCTACGGCTCCGACGCCATCGGCGGCACCCTGAATGCCTTCACGAAATCCTCGGACTTCCGCAGTGAGGCCGAGGGGCAAGCCTACCTCGGTGGCTCGGCATCCTACCAGTACCGCACCAATGGCGATGGCAGCCACATCACACGACTCGAAACCGAAACCGGCATCGGCGGACAGTTCGGCATCCTTCTCGGCATTTCCTCCAAGGATTTCGGTGACATCGAGGACTCCGATGTCGGGCTCATGCGCAACACCGGCTACCCGGAGCAGGACATCGATCTCCGCTTCGATTGGGCCGTCACTCCGGACTCCACCCTCACCTTTGCCAGCTACTATCTCAACCAGGACGACGTCTGGCGCTGGCACCGCACCCGCTTCAATCCCGGCTGGTATGAGGACGGCCACCTCGCCGCACCCGGCAGATGGGCGGCAAACATCAATGACCAGGAACACTCGCTCACTTTCCTCCGCTACGCCGGGGAGAATCCCGTGGCCGATGCCTTCATCAAACGCTGGAGCGCCACGCTCTCCTGGCAGAGGACCGACGACAGCGAGTTCCAAAACCGCCTCGGCGATCCCGCCCCGGGAACCCGCCCCATCCGCGGATCCAACATCACCACCCAGACCACCGGCATCGACCTGACCCTCGAATCCCCCGTCGGACCCGGCACCCTCGTCTATGGCTTCGACTACTACAACGACTCCGTCGAGTCCTCCGGCTACCAGCGCAATCTCGCCAACACCAACAACCGCGAAAGCCTGCCCATCGCCGACGATTCGAGCTACGATCTCTTCGGCGCCTTCGCTCAATATGTCTGGAAGCCGACCGACAAGCTCGAGGTCACAGGCGGTACCCGCTACACCTACGCCCAGGCCACGCTTGGTCGCTTCTACAATGCCACCAACGTCGCCCAGCCCAGCACCACCCAGGACTGGGACGACCTCACCGGATCCTTTCGCGGACTCTATCACCTGACCGACGCCTGGAGCCTCTACGGCGGCATTTCCCAGGCCTTCCGCGCCCCGAACCTCGATGACCTCTCCGGAAACCGGACCTCGCTGGCCAGCACCACCGGCCTTGGCTCGGTCGACGTCTCACCCGAGCAATACCTCACCTATGAAATCGGAACCCGCCACACGACCGGGAAAACCTCCTTCAACGCCGCCATCTTCTACACCGACGTGAATGACCTGATCGTCGGCGTGCCCGCCACCTTGGGGAGCACCACCACCGTCTCGACCAACAACGGCAACGGCTTCATCTACGGTGCCGAATTCGAAGGAGCCTGGAAGATCGACGACCAGTGGACCCTCTCCGGCTTCGCCGCCTGGCAGGAAGGCCGCACCACCACCTCCACCTTCATTGGAGGCCCGCAGATCGACAAGCCGAACACCCGCTCGCTGCCCCTCAGCGGCTCCGTCGCCCTGCGCTGGACCGCTCCCGGGAAAAAAGTCTGGGTCGAGGGCCGCGTGCTCGCCGCCGCCACCGAGGACCGCATCACGGCAGCCGACCAGGCTGCGGACAACCAGCGCATCCCCACCGGCGGCACACCGGGCTACATCGTCACCTCGCTCTACAGCGGCTGGCAGGCCACCAACAATCTGGAACTCACCTGCGGACTTGAGAACCTGAACGGTGAAACCTATCGCGCCCACGGCTCCGGCCAGAATGAACCAGGCTTCAACGCCATCCTCGGAGCCAAGGTGATCTGGTGATCCTTCCCTGGGTTTGGTTGCTCACATGATCAGGGCGGGTGGTGAAAACCATCCGCCCTTTTTGCAGTTCGAGGAATCAGCCTGAATCAGTTGCGCTGATAGACGCGGACGTAATCGACCTCCATGCGCGTGCCATTGACGGCGTCGGTGACCTTTCCGGCCCACGGGATGATCGCGAGGCTGAGCCAGATCGGCGCGGGATGGTCGCAGATCGTGTTCTTCTCCCGGCGCAGCTCCTTGCCGTTGAAGTAGAACACGAGTTCCTTCTCGGTCCACTCCAGGCCATAGGTCTGGAAGTCCTTGGCCAGGTTGTAGCTGCCCTGTTTCACATCGAATGCCGCCATCTCGACCCACTTCGATCCATCATGCCAGGAGACCTTGTAGTCATCGATCAGGTTCTTCCAGCTTCCGCCGGAAAGGTAACCATTCACGAACTGAACGCAGCCGATCGTGCGCTCTTCGGGGAATTCCATCTCGATCCACTTCCCGCCGTCCTTCTGCGAGGTCCAGCGGGTGTCGATCTTTCCGTCCGCCACCATGGATGACGTATCTTCGCCTGCTTTGACGAAGCCGCTGGCCTTGAACTTCGCGTCCTTTGCAAAGTTGACGAGGCCGGGCTTGTCGGCATCCGCCTTCGCCGAAAGAACCTCCGGATAGCCGGCAGGATTGACGTTGTAGGCGCGGAACTCGCCGAGGTGGACATGGCCATCATGACTGGATGAGATGCGCAGGCGCTTGGTTTTCACCGGAATCTCGAGCTGGATCCTGACATCCGGCCGGACGCCGAGCGGAAAGCTCTTCGAGGCGCTCGGATGGCTCTTCTTGCCGTTGACCGTGGTGACGTCCGAGTGGTTGTGGATGTTGGTGTTCACCTCGTTCGGGTAATGGCCTTCGTTGATGTCGATCTCGAAGGTCTTCTTCCCGGCTGGCGGCGGGTTGTTGGTCATGATCCAGAACGAGTTGTTCGTGCCTTCCGCCGCCGCGTAGCGATAGCGGCATTCGAAGTAGCCATACTGGAACTTCTCCTTCGTCCAGAGGTTGCCGGAGGTCCAGTCGTTGCCTCCGCGCTTCTCCTTCTTGTTGAGAAGCTTCAGGGTGCCGTCTGAAGTCATGGCATTTTCGCGCCAGCGGCTGCTGAGGATATGCGTGCTGCCGGAGTTCTGTGAGATCCATTTCTCATCGAGCCGGGCATTCTCATAATCGAACTCGTCGCTCCAGGTGAGCTTCCATTTCGAGGGACCTCCCGGCAGAAGCGAGCCCGGAGCAGGCGGCGGCGCGGCTTGAGCCACGCCGATGAAAAGGCCGGCGAGGGCCGGAATGGACCGCAGGGAAAGGGATTGGAGCGAGTTCATGGGATTGGATGGCAGGCGGAATGATACGGTGCGTGGTTCCAGGAGTTCAACCAACAACGGCTCAAGCAGCACGACTTCCCACAACGCCACGACGCTTTCAAATACGCCCCTGATCCACGCCTACCATTCCAGATCCAGTCCGTCATCCCCGACCGGCTTTGATGACCATCGTTGAGTGCAGAGAGATTGCCCGTCGAGGGCTCCCAGGGCCTATGATCCATCAGTCTCCTCCTGAGATTGTTCAACTGCGATCCATGCCCCCTTTGCTACAGTCCCTTGTCTTTAAGCCATTGGCGTTTCGTCTCAGAGCCCAGGATTGCTAGCATCCGAGCTACCCTGGGTGCGGAAAAAAATGATTCCAAACCCCATCGGGGTTCCATCCGATAAGCGAGCCGACAACGTCCGGGAGGACAAACACTGGAATCACGGGACTACTGATCCCGATCACGAGGCGGAACCTTAATGGGTGATCCCACCCATTTACAAAAACGGGTTTATTACAAAAATAAGCGTCCAAGGCAGTTCGGGCGCGCATCCGTCTGCGGCAATCTGGAAACCAGATTCAACCGGACAACCGTTCCTCCAAATATCAACGTCATGACTGCATCCGTCAAATTCATCAAACTTTCACGTACTCTCCCGGGCATAGTTGCCGCCCTCATTCTGACCCCACAGTTCATCACAGCCCAGGACTTCGCTCCCGCTGCTTTAGCAACAGGCTCCACCGTCACATCCGAGACGGCGGTGGTGGACAATCCAGATGGGAATTACGACCAGACCACCGATATCCGATTCATATCAGCCACAACGTTCCAAGCCACCGTTACTGGTTCTGTTTCGACGGGCAACTATTCCTACATCAAGACCGGTCCCACCACCGGCACGCTGACCTACACCTCGAATTACTCGGAACAGGGATACTTTGAGACCGAGACAGCTACCATTTTTCTGACCTTCACCAACTTTGGCGTCGGGACACTCACCAGCTCCGGCACATACTCTGGTAACAACAATGGCAACGCTTTCAACGGCTCTTTCACCAGCACCGGCACATTCACTTTCAACGGCCCGTTTATAAGCAACGTCACCGACAGTTCGGTTGCCGAAGACACATCCACCGAAGCGATCCCTTTCACCGTGGGCGACGGCCAGACCGCCGGGGGGGGCCTTACAGTCACTCGCTCCTCCTCCAATACCACGCTGGTGCCACTGGCCAATGTCATCCTCGGCGGCAGCGGGAACAACCGGATGGTTACCATCACGCCGGTGCCGAACCTGAGCGGCACGTCCATCATCACTCTCACGGTTAGCGATGGCACTTACACCACCTCGGACACTTTCCTGCTCACGGTCGTGGCGGTTAATGATGCGCCGACCATTTCCGATGTGACCGACAAGCAAACCAACCAGGCCACGTCCACCGGAGCGATACCGTTCACCATCGGCGATATCGAAACGGCGGCAGGTTCATTAACAGTCACACGCGCCTCCTCCAACACGACGCTCGTGCCGGTCGCCGGCATCGTTCTCGGCGGCAGCGGGGCCAGCCGGAACGTCACAATCACCCCGGCGGTCGGCCAAAGTGGCTCCGCCATCATCACGCTCACGGTGAGCGACGGGGTACTGACCGCCTCCGACACGTTCCTGCTCACCGTGGCTGCCGTCAACTCCGCACCGACGATTTCCAATGTGACCGACAAATCAACCAACGAGGACACGGCCACAACGGCGATCCCGTTCACGGTTGGCGATGCCCAAACGGCGGCTGGTTCGCTTGCGGTCACACGTTCCTCCTCAAACACAACACTGGTTCCCCTCGCCAATGTGGTGCTGAGCGGCAGCGATTCGAGCCGCACGGTCACCATCACTCCGGCACCAAACCAGTTTGGCACGTCCACCATCACACTCACCGTTAGCGACGGCGCACTCACGGCGTCCGACACCTTCCTACTGACAGTCGTGTCCGTAAACGACGCGCCGACGGTTTCCAATGTGACCGACAGACCCACCAATGAGGACACTTCCACCGGGGCGATCACTTTCACCGTAGGCGATGTCGAAACGGCGGCAGGTTCCCTGACAGTCACCCGGGCTTCCTCAAACACTACCGTAGTTCCCTTGGCCAATGTCGTGCTTGGCGGCAGCGGTGCGTCCCGCACGGTCACGGTCACCCCGGTAGCAAACCAGACCGGGACTTCCCTCATCACCCTCAACGTCAGCGACGGCTCACTGACGGCTACGGATACCTTTTTGCTGACGGTAGTCGCCGTCAACGACGCTCCGACCATTTCCGATGTGACCAACAAATCCACCAACGAGGACACTGCTATCACCGCGATCCCATTCTCCGTCGGTGATATCGATACGGATCCCACCTCCCTGGTCTTGAGCGCAGGCTCCTCTAACCTGACCTTGGTGCCGCTAGACCGCATCAGCTTCGGCGGCAGCGGAGCTAGCCGCACGGTCTCCATCGCCCCGGCCGCAAACCAGACCGGCACTTCCACCATCACCCTCAGCGTCAGTGATGGCACGCTTTCCACATCGGACACCTTCCTGCTCACGGTCGTGGCGGTCAATGATGCGCCGACCATTTCCGATGTGACCGACAAGTCCACCAACAAAGCAACGTCCACCGGAGCCATCCCTTTTAGCATCGGCGATGCCGAAACTGCGCCAGGTTCCCTGACAGTCACCCGCGCTTCCTCAAACACCAACCTGGTTCCACTCGCCAATATCGTGCTCGGCGGCAGCGGCGCGAGCCGCACGGTCATGGTCACTCCGGCAGCCAACCAAACCGGCATGGCCACCATAACGCTCACTGTCAGCGATGGCTTTCTCAACGCCTCGGACACCTTTGTGCTGACGGTTGTGGACGGGAAGAGCCTGGCGGGTTGGAGGCAGACATACTTCCAGAACCCGGCCAACAGCGGCAATGGGGCCGACCTGAACGACTTCGACAAGGATGGCATCGTCAACCTGTTGGAGTTCGCACTGGGCACCATTCCCAATGACTCCGCCAGCTCGATCCGACTTGTTTCGCAGACGGAAATGTTCGGCGGGCAGCCCTACCTGACCCTAACGGTTCCGAAACCTCCAGGCATCACCGGGATCACCTATGTGGTTGAGGTTTCCAGTTCCCTGGACCGCTGGGCAAGCGGCGCAGGCAATACCACTGTCATCACGAATGATTCCACCACCCTGAAGGTGCGCGATAACACGCCAGCCATCGGGGGAAGACGATACATCCGCCTCAAAGTCACCAATCCCTGAAAGGCGTCCCGAGATTCCAGTGTTCGAATCTTCTCTTCCTGAGGGGAACTCCTGACTGAGACAGTCGGGACACATACTATCAAAGCAAATGCTCTGACAAACCATTGAGAAAGCCACAGAGGGCCATTCGCTTGCAGATCATTGCTCCGACATCCGCCGAGCCGCAGGTCGGCCGGAATGGACCGCAGGGAAAGGGATTGGAGCGTGTTCATGGAATTGGATGGCAGGCGGGATGAAGCGGTGGCTTCTTCGATGAGTCCACCAAGCAACGGCTCAAGCCGCGCTGGCGTCAGGGGTGGAAGATGTCCGGCGTGATTCTGCTGGATGCTCATTTCACCATGAAACTGAACCTGGCCTTGCCGTCCTTGTCCTTCTCGACATCCGGCGTCCAGTTCATCGCGAACCCGCGATACAGCGGAGCCGCGTTCGTGTTGGACAAGGTCATCCGCGAGTTCTCGGAGGCGTTGAACAGGAACTTCCGGTTCGTGAAATTGTTCATGGTGATCTCGATCCGGGAAATGCCCGACCCTGAGACGTCGGCGGAGGCCGTATCCACCGGCTTGTCGAACTTCTGAACCAGGCGCTTGCCGTCGATCCGGGTGAGCTGGAGCGTGTCATCCTCGATCCTCTTGAAAAAGGCTGCGGCCTTCTTCGGGTCGCTCTTCACCCACTCGTCATTCACCGTTGGATGCAGGTTCGGCATCTTGGCGCGCACGGCGAAACGGATGGGGTTCTTGGTGAACTTCCCCTTGTCCAGAACACGGCCACCGATCGAGATGATGCCGCTCTTCTCCTCGATGACCGCCTCGAACGCCGCTTCCGCCGAGACCTGGCCCTGGATCACCAGGCGCTCGAACTTCTCGGTTGGTGCCTGTTCGGATTTCAGGGTTTCGGGTTTCAAGACCTTCATCTCCGCCGTGCCGTCCGGGAGGACTTCCTCGATCCCCACCTGGATGGTCAGGACGCTGTTAGGCCCGAAGGCCACACCCTTGTCATTGAGCGGGGTCAGCTTGAGCTGGCCATCGGCCGTGATGCCCAGTGTGTAGCGGCGGTCCTCGTAGGCGGCGAAAAAACCGAGCCACGGTTCTTTCTTCAAAGCCGGCAGCTGCGCCTGGGCCATGGGTGAAGCCAGGATGGCAAGTCCGAGCGCGAGCAGTCGTGAAGGATTTCGGAAAGAGATCATGATAAGTCCTGGGATGGATTGGAGTTGTGGAACGGTCTCCTCGCTTTCAGCCGTGCGGAGCCGGGAGTTCCGTGGTCATGGGGCTTTTTTCTCGGGCTCCTTGGACGGAACATCGAAGAAGCGGCAGATGCGGACAGGATCGTAATCGTGCACGCCGTCGAACATGAAGACGAAATTGCGTCGTCCGGGACGATGTCCCCAGACACTCGAATAGACCGACTTCGCCTTCTGGTCCTTCACGAGGGCGACCTCCATGTCGATTTCGATGACCTCCTTCTTCCATTCCGGATCGGAGACCACGCTGTCGGTCCCGGGTGCCACGGCGAAGCGCTTGGTGCCGAAAATCATCGAAAGGGTGGAGTGCGAGAAGTTGAAGAAGCGGTAGTCCCCGACAGTGAGTCGCCCCTTGCCGATGTCATAAGGCACCAGCTTCAGGGGCTTGTCGGCGCTCTTCACGCAGACCAGCAGGACCCGATCGGCATTCAGCGGAAGGCTCACCGAGGCCACCGGAGCGGGCAAGGGTGGCTTGGCGGTGAACTCGGCCTCGGACGCACGAAGCACGAACTGCTGCGGCCCCTTGTAGGCCAGCGGCTCACCCAGCCCTGTTAGATTCGCCTGGAAGAACGAGATCTCCTTGCCGTTGTGGAAATACAGGTTCGTGACGGGCTCATCGAGAGCAAGGGTGAGGATCTCGGTGCTGACCGTGGCCTCCTGGGAGAAAGCGGTTCCGGCGAGCAATCCGACAAACAGAAAAAGGAGTCGTTTCATGATGGGATGAATCAGACTTCGTCAGCGCTGAGCCAGCGGAAGGACACCACGCGGAGACGACGACCGAAGATCTTATTGGCATCCGACTTCAGTTCCGTCGGGGCGAAATGATTGGAATCCACCGGGTCCAGGAAATCACTGACGCGCTGGACCTCGGCCTCACACCAGGCGCGGGAAAGAACCTTGCCCGACTTGTCGAGCGCCTCGCCGCAGGTGCGGATCTTGAAATAATCGGAGCGGACCTGCATCACAGGAGCGAGTGCCTGGAGGACATCGCCCTGAAGGAGATAGTAGGCCGAACCCGCCGACTGATTCTCGCCATTGATCGCGGCGGAGAAATCCGCGCCCGGAGGCGTGACCGCATCGCGCCCCACGGAAGTCGGCATCCCCGCGTTCACGGTGCGGTCGAGTGCGGCCTGGATCGCGCCCTTGCGCTGGAATTCGGCCGTCCTTGAGAAAGGATTCCGGTTCACGAACTCGGAAAGAGAACGGAAGGGCCCACGAGCCTTCACCTCCCTGACCATCTCGGTGGCCAGCGCCTCCAGCTCCGCATCCGAAAGGCTGCGCCAGCCCTGCCAATAGCCATCGGTATCCCCTCCCTGTCCCTTCTGATAGGGCTGCTTGGTCAGGACGTGTCCGAAGCGGTTGAAACGAATCCCATCCGGAGTCTGCCAGGAGGCGCTTCCAGAGGACGGATCGAGCACCGGCAACTGGGAGGCCCCCATCGAGGAAAGGAAGGCCTTCCAGGCGGTGACCGAGGTGGAGTTCACGTTGAAGGCACCCTTCACCATGATCCGGCTGGCCATCGCCTCGGGTGCGCGGTCAGCGGTCTTCGTGTCGCTGAGGATCTTCTCGATGCTCGTGTCCCCTTGCTGGGGGAAAAACATCATGCGCGGATTCGGCAGGGTGGTTTCACCGGAGGCCAGCTTCTTGAAATCGAAGGCACGATCAAAGGTCGAGCCGCTGGTGTTGGTGTAGTCGATGCCCAGCGTGGAGAGGAAGAAGTCATCCCAGAGCCTGGCGTTCACCTCATAGGAGGTATCGGCCAGTGTGAATCCGGTGATCCCTGAGAAATTGGTCTTCGAAGTGGCACCCAGTGGAATCCGCGGATTCGCGTAGGAATTCCCGAGCACGAAGCCAGGCTCGAAGTTATACCGTGAAAGCTGGGCATGTTGGAACTGGCCGATCGAGACCAGCGGCGAGCGCGGCACGTCGTAAACAATGACATTCGTTTTCCCCAACGCCGTGGTGTTCGATCCACCACCGAAGCCCTGATAGCGGCCACCCGCCCTCGAGACCTGGGGTTCGGGAATCGCGCTGCCACCTTCGGAAATCAGGCCTCGGTTGCCGCCACGGCCATCCCCCACCTGCTTGGCCTTGCCGGGAGCATTCCAGCCGCCGACGAACTGCGAGGTGGTGTGCCAACCGCTGCGCTCGCCAGTGCTGCTGACCCTGGATCCATCCCAGGCGGAATTCGTCACAAGCGCACGGGGATTCGAATCGATCCAGCCACGCAAGCGCTGGTTCTCGTCCGGTCCTTCGATCTGATTGGTGGTGCGGCTGAAGAAGGACCACGTCGCAATGTGGGCGGAGACCCTGTCGCCTTCGAGATCATCGATGAGATAAGTGGTCTTGGTGGTATCGAGTCCGCCGGATGAACCGGAAACGACTGGCTCCGGAACCCGGAAGTCGGTTTTCACCGCAGGATCACTGCCACCGTTCCAAAGCTCGGTGGAGCGCAGCAGGATGTTGTTGCCGCACTTCAGGGTGAACCAGGTGGACGAAACCGTTTTCATGTCCAGCGAGGGATAGCGGGACTTGGTATCGGCGCTCTGGGTGTCCTGCAGGACGATGTCTCCAAACCAGGCGCGATAGCCCTTGGGAACGATCCGATCGCTGCCGGTGTCGTCCTTGAGATCCACCACGAAGCCCCCCTTCTCGCTCCATCCGGACTTGAGCTGATAGACCTGCCCGGGGCTGATCTTGATGCGGTCCACCACCGAGAAGAGGCGGAACTCTCCAGGCTGGAGATCGACGGAGGGAGTCTCCATCGAGAAATACTTGCCACCGGTCGGATTGTCGGGAGTGGGGAGCGTCGTGTTGCCACTGGTCCACTCATCACGCAGCCACAACCTCGTCAGGCGGCCGTCGGTGTATTTGCCGTTGCCTGCCGGCTTGGCATAATTGAAGCGGAAATACGGATAGAGCGCCCACTCGAAGCGATACGGCGCGGCCTTGATGACAACGTTGTAGGGATTCCACACCCCCAGCACCGGCTGGATGCC
The DNA here is from genome assembly GCA_027483005.1 of Verrucomicrobiaceae bacterium. Classification (GTDB taxonomy): domain Bacteria; phylum Verrucomicrobiota; class Verrucomicrobiia; order Verrucomicrobiales; family Akkermansiaceae; genus Luteolibacter. Next base: position 2,845 of record JAIXVN010000098.1, on the reverse strand, counting down.
GATCTGCGCCTTGTAGAACACATTCGTGGAAGGAGGATTCGTCGGCGGAGCGAGCTCGGATGTCAGACGGAAGCCCATCTGGAACATCGAAAGCACCGGCGCGACCGGGCTGTTGGTCTGCTGCACATCGCGACGGAAGCTCCCCTGATCGTTGTTTGAATAAGGAAGCCACGACTTGAAGCGGAGATCGGATTCAACCAGGGGATTCGCGCCCACCACCGGAATCTGCTGGCCGGTGACCGTCTGCCAGAGTGTGGCGTAGTTCCAGAGATTCCCCCAGTTCGGTCCGGTCTGGAGCGAGCCCGACTTGCTCACCGCATCACTCAGGAAAAATTTCTTCGGCATGCGAACCGTGAAATTCTGCATCGCCACTCCATTGATCGTGGTGGGGCTCAACGTGGCTCCACAGTAGCGTTCCGAAAACTTCTTGGACGCCTGCGACCGATCAAACATCAGCGAAAGATCGGCCTTCATTCCGCCATTCGTCACGCTCGTCGGCAGACCGAAGCCTCCCGTGGTGATGTCGTTGAAATAGCGCGACGGAAGCCTCGCCTCGCCAGCCGCCAGGGCCGCCGTGGAAATCGACACCAGCGACGACTTGTCGATGGCTCCATCGGCCGTGAACTTCTTCCACTCTGATCCCAGCCCGACCAAGCCCGGCTCCTGCGCGGATTGGGACCTGGCGAGTTTTTCGCGGTCTCCCCCCGGAGCCGTTCTGGGCGCGGCCAGATCGACTCTTGCCTTGCTTCCTTCGTCGCCGATCCACCAGGCATATCGACCATCCAGCGTTCCGGCAGAAACCCTCATCTGTGGAGCCCTCAAAACCCGGGTGCCCCCTGCCGCATCGGTGATGCCGGCCAAACGCGTCGAATTGGCATCATTCAACTCCACCGCGGGATCAACGCGATCCCCACTGACCAACCACGAGATCGCCGACGCCTTCGGATCCGATCCGGACGTAACCTTGCTGACATCCACCGCTCCGGTCCAGAAAGGGTTGGCAGGCTCCGCGCCCTCGCGAAGAGCGGAGGTCACGGTGATCCGCTGGTCCGGACCCGCATTTTTCTGAAGCTCCCCGATCGCGAGCATCATCGCCAGCCGGGCATTGGCACGGGCGATTCCCAAAGCATCCTGACTGCCAGCCCCGCGCAAGCTGACCGCACTCAGCGTGAGCAATCCCACGGCGACCACCGTCAGAAGGATCATCATCGTCAACGTGACGATCAGGGCAAAACCGCTCTTCCGGAGCGATCTGCGGATTCGAATTTTCATGGGTTGCTTCTGGGTTCTGGTGGCAACGAAAGCCGCGACCTTCACGAAACCCGCGAGCCTGCGCGATCAATGAATGTCATTACATTCGCAACCTAGCTTCAAGAATGCGCCTTGCAAGAAGGAAATATCACCATCGCGCAATTCTCGATCACCTTGAAGTGGCCAGCTTTCCCTCCGCCCTCCGCGCCCTTCCGAAAGGTGCACTCCGAGTTCATTCCCCCCCCGCTGGGAACCCAATTCTTGAAAGGCGACACCTGTCACAACCCAAGCGCCCGGCGTGATCACCGGCCATACGATCACACCCGTCAGGCCTTCGGATCGGGAGATTGGAGCCGCTCCGATCGAGGGAACGGCAGCCTTTCTCCGGGAATCAGGCGGATTCCACGGAAAGACCGTCCAGGCCAGTCGAGGCTTGAGACTCTGGCCGACAACAGGCATCGATGAAGTCGCAGAAACTGGCTTCCCTCATTCCGATGATCCGCTTTCCCATCCGATCGCCCCGCCTTCCATGCACTCTTCTTGCAGCGACATGCGCTTGTCTGTTGGCCGCGCACTCGCTGGCTGCGGATGAGGCTTACACCATAGCTTGTTTGAACATTTGTTCTCCCTCGAAGCTTCTCGATCTCAAAGCAACCCACCGCCGCCGTTGATTGTCGTGGCCGCTGAGGACCATTGCGGTGGAACCCTCCGCCGTCAGGCCGCCTTCCCCTGGGCTCCAAATCCTCGACAAGTCACCGGGCTCCGATTCGTATCGACCCCATGACCGTCAAAACCCTGATCCTCTCGCTCCTCCTCCCCTGCTCGGCATTCGCCGGTGAGGTGTCCCTCATCAACGGCAAGGACTTCACCGGATGGACCACCGCCGCCGGCAAGGCCCCGACCGAGGGCTGGGTGGTCGAGGACGGAGCCCTGCACCGCAAGACCAAGGGCGGCGACCTCTTCTCGGAAAGGGAATACGGCGACTTCACGCTGGTCTGGGAATGGAAGGTCGGGAAAGCCGGCAACAGCGGGCTGAAGTACCGAGTCCAGTCCTACCCAAGCAAAGGGATGCTCGGACTGGAGTATCAGATGCTCGACGACCAGAACCACCCCGACGCCAGGAACGGCACCACCCATCAGACCGCCGCGCTCTACGATTTCTTCCCCGCCTCCGCCGACAAGAAGCTCAATCCCGTGGGCGAGTGGAACACCTCGAAGCTCGTCCAGAAAGGCACCCACCTCGAGCACTGGCTCAACGGAACCAAGGTCCTCGAAGTCGACACCGCCAGCGAGGCCTTCAAGACCGCCCTCGCTGCCAGCAAGTTCAAGAGCATCCCCAGCTTCTCCGCCAACCCGAAAGGCAAGCTCATGATCCAGGATCACGGCGATGAGGTCTGGGTCCGGAAAATGGTGATCACGACGGAGGATTGAGAGGGAGAAATCGTTCTACCACAAAGGGCACAGAGAGCACAAAGATTCTTTGGGGCTCGTCTGTTCAGTTCTCATGAAGCGCCCTCTCCCCCGTAGCTGGAGCATCCTGCTCCAGTCCGTCTCTGTAGCGTCCCGCTCCGAGTCATCCCCCGGCCCGATCAAG
>JAIXVN010000533.1 GCA_027483005.1 Verrucomicrobiaceae bacterium | reverse complement strand
GTTCACTCATGCCGCGACGCCTTGATTGGATCGACCGAGGCGGCACGGCGGGCTCAGTCCTTGCGGTTTGTTTCTCTGTCTCCGAGAGGTAGGGAGGGGAGCTGCTGGTCTTCGCCCGCTCCTAACCTCAAACAGGCCGAAATCGCCATCATCAATCGCTTCTCCGGAGAACCGGAAAAGGAAATCCAAGGAACTTCCCGCTGATCCAATGCCTCCTCGAACCATCGGTGCATTTCATGGCGGATGAACTCTCCGTCGCGCAAGCCGTCCTGAACGAAAGGAATCTCGTCGCCGGTTAGAAGATACAAATCCGCCTTGCACGACATGGCGAATTCTTCGAGCGGTGCGGATTGGAAACCCATGTATCGGCGGTGCCAGAGAGTTGTGGCGAATGCATTGGTGTCGCAGATCAGCACGCGATTCGCTTCGCGGGCCGCCAGATTCTCCCGCCGAGTTTGTTCCCTGGCGATCTCGAGAAACTCCTCGGTCCTCCATTCAGTGTCACCACGGGCCTGCTTTTCGGAGCTGTATTCCCGACCATACTCCGGAACCCAGATCGTTTGAAAATGCTCCGCCAAGGCCTGTGCCAGCGTCGTGGTGCCGGTGGATTCCGCGCCTACCACGACAATCCGTTTCGCATACCAGCTTCTGACCGGAGGTGAAAGGTGCTCCCATTGTGCGAAGGGATCCTTTCGAACCTCCGTGCCGCTGCAGGGCACCGCTTTCCGCGGTTGATCGACCATGACATGACGACAGCCCATGTGTCCGGCGCAGGCGTCTCCATCATGTTCGGAAGTGAAGACGACATCAGGCGCGCGACCCAGCCAGAGAATGGTATTCTCCGCCCAGACACGTGAATCGTTCTCGTCGTAGCGGTCGTCGATCACGCGGACGTCCGCGCCCGGATGTATTTCCTGAATCCACGCCTGACGGTGATGGCCGGGAATCGGATCGTTCGGCTTTTCACAAATGATGACCACCACCGCCGCGCATTCTGACAGGGCCGTATCGATCAGATCATGATGACTGCGATGTGGCGGCAGGAATTTCCCGATCACCACTCCCAGTCCGAACTCATCAAAACGATCAGCGGCCGATCCGAGAGCGAGCGTTTCCTGGCGAAGGTCGAGCGCCCCATCCCGGGGCGGTCCGGGGAAACAATCCGCAGTACGAGACGCCTGGATTCGGCATCAAGGACATTGCTTTGAAAATGCGAACTCAGCCTGCCGTGGGAGAAGAGTTATGGCAATCCGACAGCATCTCCATACTCGGCAAAGCTCAGCGTCCGACCCTTCTGATCGGTCCAGTAACATTCAATGTCAGCCACCTTACTGACCGCATGAAGCTGGCACGCCCCATCGAGGGAGAGGAGTGAATTGAACCCGAAACTGACGCCGCGAAAGCCTCATCGCTCGACCCGCACGCGCATGAAACGGCGGGAGGCATTCGCTTGGATGTCCTGGACGGTGACGCTTTTCGCTCCATTGGCACCACTGGTCTCCGAGACCGCAGCGCTACCCACGAAAGCGGCACCGTTGGTGCTCCGTGCGATTTCGCTCCAAACCCCGCCGAGTGCACTCTGCGATTCGACAATGATGGAAACATCATTGCGCGAGGGATCGCGCTGGAAAGTGAGGGTCAGGCGACGATTCCCGAATGGCCCCGTCATCTCCCCTTGCGGCAAGCGGCTGGAGCCATTTTGACCGGGTGTCATCAGCAGCGCGTATTTGACAAGGTTGGGAATCCCGTCGCCATCGGGCACTGCGAGATCCGCCGCGTTTCCGCTGTTCTGATCACTGCCAAAGTACTGCTGACGCCAGTTGGTGAGTGCTCCACCGCCGCCGTTCGCTGGGCTGACGCTGATTTGCAACAAGGCGCTGGTGACCCCACCGCCGTTGATGCCTTGAAGGGTAATCGTGTAAGTACCCGCTGCGGCAGGGGTCCAGGAAATCAATCCAGTGGACTTGTCACAGATCAAACCGCTCGCCGACGAGCTCGCCGAAGTTGCTCCATACCTCAGGGCTCCGGTCGCCTGAATCTGATAGGATAGCGGCTGGCCAACAGTTGCCGTGATGGATCCTGCCTGCACCGTCGGAGCTGCGATTGCAGGATTACCGGCCACGCTGAGGGTGACGAAAAGCGAACCGTTTCCAGTTACATTCGACGCACGAACGACGAAAAAGGTGGAGCCAGCTAGAATAGGTGTTCCTTGGATCAAACCCGTGGTCGAGTTCAACGACAGGCCATCAGGTAATCCTCCCGCCATTCCAGGACCATAGGCACTGAACGAAGTCGGTGAATTTGTCGCCGTGATCTGATAGCTGAAGGGTTGACCGACCGTGGCCGTGGCGGTGGCAGGACCGGTGATTTCCGGGTCCGGATCAGGCGTCACCGTGACGGTGAGCGTCGCCGATCCATAGCCCGCCGCGTTCATCGCCCAGATGGTCGAGGTGTAGGTTCCCGCTTCGCTGGGGGTGGCGGTGAGGACGCCTGTGGACTCGTCGAATTGCACCCCCTCGGGGAGATCCGATACCCAGTAACTCGTCGGACTGTTCGTCGCCTGGATCTGATAGGTGTATTCGCGGCTGTAACTCCTGCTTGCGACCCACGACCGGCTCAGCGTGCTGGTGATCACCGGCACGGCTCCGCTGGAGGTTGCATTTCCGAGCAGGAAAAGCCCGGTTCCTGATCCCGTCACGCTTTGATCACCGATGGAGAGTGCGGCAGATCCATCGCTGTGTCCGGCAATCGCACAATTGCTGGAGGAATCAGCGGCGACGTAAGGATAGTCGGCACCCTGCGTAGTTCCGACCGACTCCCGCACCCAGCGGACGGACCCCGCAGTGCTGATCTTCGTGAGATAACGGCCCGTGGTGCCGCTGAACTCGATGCTGTCGAAGCGGCCACTGGTAGCAGAATCCTCAAGATAAAGAGATTCGCCGCGATCATAGGCGAGCGCTGGTTGGCTACCCGGCAGGTCCTTGATCCAGCCCAACCCGAAGGATCCCACCGAAAGCTTCATCAGAAAGGCTCGACCGCTCGTCTGGGGAAGTGCGATGCCATCGGCTGGGAGGCTGCCTACCGGATTGGCTGGAGATTGATTGGCACCCGCGAGGTAGATCGATCCTTCTGAATCTGCAACCAGGCAATTTCGGTCAAAGAATTCCCCATGGGGGATCTGGCGCGCCCAATTTGCGGCATCCGTTGAAGCACCGATCACTGAGACAAACGCAGCACCGTCCGGGTTCCTTAGGGTGATCGGCTGGCTGAAGGTCGCAGTGTTGGGCACCGTGACCTCGTCATGAAAGTTGCCAGCCACACACAATAGAGAACCGCTCAAGGCGATCGAATCGATCTCGACATTGCTGCTGCTGCTGAACAACCGAGGGGTGAAAGGGACACTTCCCAAGAAGCCGACCACAAACCCATTGTTGAGGCCCTCCAGCGAGGCCGAGGTCAATGTGGTTCCGTCCGAAAAGCCGAGAGATCCTGAGAAAAAACCACCCACCCATACTCGGCCAGCCGCATCAACCGCCAATCCGCGGCAGGAAACGTTGCTCCCTCCCGTACCTTGAACGACCGTGGGAAGGCGCACTCCTGCCGCTGACAGTCTCACTACGAAAATGGATGCACCATTGATCGTCGCCCCGGCAAACTGGGTTCCTCCACTGAGGGTGCCGCAGACTATGATTCTGCCGCCGCCGTCCACTGTGATGTTCTGGATTTCACTAAATCCGTCGCCGGTCAATTGTGAACACCACACCACTCCACCTACGGAGTCGATCTTGAGGATCAAGTTGCCGCCGCTGCCATCTTCCGTGAAGGTGGTGCCCCCCACGCTAGCTGAACCGGAGAATGTGGCACCCAAAAAGGTGTTGCCAGACTCGTCCTTGCACATGGCAGACACCCGCAGGCCTTCGAGCGATCCGGTCGACTGCACAGAGGCCGCTGCCTTGACCCGGATCACTGCGGGTACAGTGGTCCGCCCTTGAGGGTTCTCTGCCCACAAGGTAACGGGGAAGTCTCCCGGCACGTGAGGGGTTCCGTTGATCGAATCCATCAGTCCATCATCATTCAGATCAAACTGGCGCAGACCCGGGGGCAGCCCGAGCACACCTGAGGCCACGGACGATGGGGTAGAGGCGATTGCATGGTCGAGGATCTGTCCCACACAGGCCTCGATGATGCCTCCTCCTGAGGGGTAGGCCGCAGCGTTCGAACCGACCTCCAGCGTCCACGTGGCGGAGTTGATACTACCTGCATTCTCTGCGGTAACCGTCACTTGATATGTGCCCCCGGTGCTAGGGATCCCGCTGATCAGTCCGACCAATGGATCAAGGGTCAAACCCGGAGGGAGCCCTGTGGCCCCGAAATAGGCAGGAACACCCGGAGTGACTTGAAGAGGGAGGCTGAAAGCCTGGCCTACCAGAGCACTGCATGATCCTCCACCCACGACTGGCGAAGGAGGCGGAGCCATGTTCTGCAGATTCTCCATGATTTTGACCGGAGTGGATTGCGAGGTGGTCGTGCCGTTTCCGAGACGGCCCGAACCGTTGTTGCCGCAAGCCCAGACGCTTCCGTCTGATTTGAGGAAGAGACTATGGCTGGCCCCGGCTGAAATCTCCGTTACGCCGCTCAGGACTTGAACCGGAGTGGACCGGTTCGTGGTCGTGCCGTCGCCGAGACGGCCCGAACCGTTGTTGCCGCAAGCCCAGACACTACCGTCGGATTTGAGGAAGAGACTGTGGCTGGCCCCAGTCGCAATTCTCATCACTCCGCTCATGACTTGAACCGGAGTGGACCGGTTCGTGGTCGTGCCGTCACCGAGTCTGCCGACCGAGTTGGATCCGCAAGCCCACACGGTACCGTCCGATTTGAGGAAGAGACTGTGGTCGGACCCGGCGGCGACACTTGTCACGCCGCTCATGACCTGAACTGGAGTGGACCGGCTCGTGACTGTTCCGTCACCAAGTTGGCCGCTCGCGTTTGATCCGAACGCCCAAGCGGTGGCATCATTCTTGACAACGAGGCTATGTCGGTACCCCGCCGATGCCATCTTGACGTTCGTCATCATCAACGCAGGTGATTGCTTGTAACCCGAGGATGCATAAACGGTTCCATCGCCAAGTTGCCCGAAATCATTCCTGCCGGAGCTCCATAGGCTGCCATCAACCTTCAGAAACAGGCTGTGCTCGCCACCACACACGACTCCTTTCACTCCACGCATGACCCGGATCGGGACGGCCTGAGTGCCGACGGATTGTCCACGGTTGCCAAATTGACCGTAAGCGTTCCTGCCGCAGGCCCAGAGGCTTCCGTCATTCTTGACGAGGAATGTGGGGCTGCCGTTGGTCGTCGATGCCGCTCCACCGGAAGTAATGCCACAGACATCGCGTGCAATCTGCAAAGGGGTGCTCACGCTAGATGTGTCGCCATTTCCGTTTTCACCGTATGTATTGGATCCACAAGCCCATGCCGTTCCATCCGGTTTCAGGAAGAGGCTGTTGCTGTATCCCGCCGAGATAGGAACGTTCTGCGCCAAAGAGGATCCTGTAAACGCCAGCCCCATGATCAGCGAGCCAAGCCTGTTGGCGTTCCGCCTTATGACACCGGAAAATCCCGACAATGATCCGGTAGGGCGCTGTCCGGCATCTAGCGGCCCATCACCCGTTGGATCTTGAGATGTTTTGAAACAAGAGTTTAGGGATGAAGACATGAATAAGATCATTTGAATTTTATGGGCCGGGTGTTAGCAAATTCAGTTACCATTCGTCTGAATCCGATAGAACTGCGTGGATTCCGGCGCGCTGAAGGAAAAGATCAGATCGCCATCGGCCACCCTCGTTTCTGCAGCGGTGACATTCAGCTTCTGCCACCCGTTGAGATCTCCGGATTTTTGCAAGACAAGGCGCAGGTCGAATTTCCCGGTCTGCGTATTCCTGCTCAGAATCGGAGTGTTGGGGTAAAGTGCGCGCACTTGGTCCAGACTTGGCGTTCCGTTACCGGATAGCCCGGCAAGGGTTGTGCCGATCGATGGATACTGGAGCAATGGATTGAGGCCTAAATCCATCGCGAGCTTGTCGTTGATCCCGTCGCCGGAAGTATCCGCCGCCCTTGGATTGGTTTTGGCGGTGAATTCGGCCAGGTTGCTCAAGCCGTCGCCGTCAGAGTCCTGGGTGGCATCGCTGGCGAGAGCCGGATTGAAGCCGTTGCTTGTCTCCCAGAGGTCGGGCAATCCATCGCCATCGCTGTCCACGGTTTCGATCTTGACCGTCGCCGTGGCTGGCAAGCCCTGGTTGCCCCGCGTATCGAAGGGCGTGGCGACCAATTGGTAGGTTCCACCATCTGTCAGCCCTTGAAGGCTGGCCAGAACATTCAGCGATACGGTTTGCGCCGACGCAGATGGAGCCAGCTGAACGGCCGTTCCCACCTGGCTGCGATTGAGAAACCAGCGGTATTCAATGTGGCTTACGAGGGCTGTTGCCGGGTCTGAACTGAGGTCTTCCCTCAGGAAACCCCGGGTGAAGGCCACGGACCAATCTCCGTTCGAGTTCTTGACTCTGCCGGTGATCCAATGCAATCCCGGGCTTAGCGCCGCGATGGTTGATGGGGGGACATCAATCACGAAGTTATGATTCCACTTGGAGGAAGGAAGGCTGACGGGGATGCCGTTACCAGGCCCCGGGTCGGTGTCGATATAGTATTCTGCGGAAGCAAGAGGAGTGGAGGCCGGTGGGGAAGCAAGGTCCTCCCGCAGGAAATTGCGGGTGAATGCGACGGACCAATCGCCATCTTCATCCTGGAAGCGCACCGTGACCAAATGCATGCCGTTGGGCAAGGTGGCGAGGGTGGCCACCGGCAGATCCAGGGCGAGGGAGACCTTCTCGCCTGGGTTGAAGCCGGTAATCGGCACTCCATTGCCCGGACCGGGATCCACATTGACATAGTATTCGGCAGCGACAATCGCCGCCGCATTCAGTGGCTGTATGGCGCATGCTGAAAGGACAGCGAGGACGCAGCCAGCCAGTGGCATGAATTTGATTATCATGATTCCGATGGTTATCTTGGTGAATTAGAATGCCTCGGCATCCATCTCAATCCGCAGCCCGCTTGTGCTGGTCGCCTTGGAGGGGATCACGAAGCGGGTGATACGCGGGATCTGTGGCAGACCGGCGATCACGTAAGGACTCAGCCCGGCGAAGACTCCCATGTCAACGCCTCCAAAACCCGTGCCTTTGGCGGGACTATCATCAATCAGATAGAAAGCCTTGTCCCAATTTCCCCCGGTGAACACGTCGAAGAAGAGGTGAATGGTCGGGTTGTTGCCAAGTCCGACGGGAAGAAAGCTCGGACCGCCGGATGGCCCAGGGCCGCTGACCGCCAGGCAATGGGAGATCGAGCCAAGGCAGCGCGCGGCGAAGGCGCTCTTGGTAAGGTCTACCGCCGTGCTGGTGATGAAGATCGTATTCGAAATCGACGATCCGACGCTCGTATCGATGTTCGACGTGCTGTTGAAGTCGCGAACAACGCAATTCGTGAGGGTTGTGCCATTTCTAAGCATGATGCTACCACCAAGGATTGAGTTACGAACAGTGGAGCCATTGGAATAAAGAGAACATGAACTGCCGATCCACGAGCGACTCACGCTGACCGCTCCATTGCTGCTGTCAGAAAAACTGCTGAGAGCGCACTTGTCGATCGAAACGCCTGTGATTCCCGGATGAACCAGGCTCACACTTGCTTCCAAACTGGAAAAAGTGCAACCGCTCGCATTGAACAGGTTGACGCGGTTCAGATAAAAATCTGCTTTTGCCGAGTTTTTATTGATTCCCGGAACCGAATGCTCGGCGAGGAAGTAGCCAACGCCAGCAAATTTCAATCGTCTTCCCACTTGAACAAGGCCGTAGGAGTTCGGAGATCCCGCAATCAGGATCGTATCTCCGGTGGCGGCGGAATCGATGGCGGTTTGCAATGAGGAATACATCGCCACGCTGCCGGGGTTGTTGTCGACGGTGATGACTTTGGCTTGCGCAAGGCTGAAAGAGCCGATGGCTCCCACAACGATTAATTTAATAAGGTATTTCATAAGATGGTGCGTAAGTGGATTTTTAGTCGTGGCAACTGCATTTCGGGAGTCCAAAGCCCAACCAGAACAGATTCTAGCGAGCCCGGAGCAACACCGGGTTTGAGTCGATCCGGATGTCTTAAATCAGAGTCCATTCATGCCGTAAATGGGTCGGATCACCCATTGCCTCTGAATCCGGCTTCTGCCAACATCTTCGGCGGTTTATCCGTCTCTGCCCAACGGATCCCGCATGCACCGATTCCGAGATCCTCACGCCCAGTCACGCCTCATCACCGTTTCCTTTCTGGAATGGCTGAAGTGGGTGGTGGCTCTGTGCTCGCTTTGCATGTTGACTTGGGGCGGTTTTCATTCAGACGCCAGTCACATCCTCCTAGGCGGAGAGTTCGCCGGATTGGCAGTGCTCGTTCAGGTTTTCGTCTTTGCTGTTGGAAGGCGCACGCAATGTCCCCTATGCATGACGCCGATTCTCGGGAACGCGTCCTGCGCCAAGCACAGACGTGTGCGAAGCATCCTCGGGAATTGTCGGCTCAAGGTCGCTTGGGATGTGATTTCCTCGAGACAGCTGATCTGTCCGTATTGCAATGAACGGATCGAACTGACCTCCAGATCGAGTTCCAACTGAAGCCATTCAATGTCGCACCTGCTACTTAGCTTTGAGGGCCCAGATGGCCCCCAACTCTTTTCTTCCGCCTCGCCCTGCGTGATTGGACGCTCCTCTGTCTGCACCGTGAGGCTTCACTCCCCGGACGTATCCAGGAGGCATGCGGTCATCCTGAACGAGGGCCGGGAGTGGTGGCTGGCAGATTGTGGTTCCAGAGGCGGCACCTGGCTCAACGGGATACGGATCGAAAGCTCACAAAGGCTGGCAAGTGGGGACTTCATCGGAATCGGCCTGACCAGTCTGAGGTTTCAGATTCCAGAGTCAAAACTGGCGACGTCGATTCCTGAGCGTCATCTGATGGAGACCACCAAGCCAGGAGACTCCGAGTGGCTGGTGACCTCAGATGCCGCAGTGGTTTGGGTGAGTGACTCAGGGGAAGCGATCAATTGCTCTCCGGCGGCAGAACGGTGGTTGAAGATCTTTTTCAACAGCTGTGGAAGTGAACTTCCGGCCTGTCTATTGGCCTGGCTAGACGAAGCCAGGCACTCCAGCTGGCCCTTTGAACGAAAAGTCGGTGATGAACGACTGCGCATCCACGCCTGTCTTTCCGACCAGTCCGGACGCCTTTTGGTGTTCAGGCGACTGAAGCCTGCCTTCGGGCCCGATTCACTCAAGAGCTTCGGGTTGAGTCAGGCCGAGTCGATCCTGGTGCCGTGGCTTGTCCGTGGGAAACGCAACGAGGAAATCGCAATCATAGTGGGACTTTCGCCCAAGACCGTTGAAAAGCAGGTGGCCAGTATCCTTTCCAAGCTCAAGGTGGAGACCCGGACCGCAGCGGCCTGGACCATCATCGAACAAAGCGGGGCGCATTGGTAACGCGGTGGCGTTCTAGAGCTTCTGAATACGGAGGTGTCTGAATCTCGCCTCAACCCAAGGTCCGTAATAAAGAAGGATCTTGAGGCTGACTCCGCCTGCCAGCCGTCGCCATTTTTCGTCGGCATCGGTGAAATCCACAATGGTAACCCCATTGAGCACATGAGTCAGGCGGCTGCCTACGGCGCGGATCCACAAATCGTTCCATTCCCCTTGTCGATAAATCTCCTTCAATCTCTTTTCGTCAACGAGGTGACCCTTCAGATCGGATGGTTCGTCCTTGGATGAACCATGATAGTGCACGATCTGAGTCGGTCTTGCCAGCATGTCCCTTCCCCCGATTTCACGAAGGCCACAATTGTATTTCCATATCGGCTCAAAATCCAGATCGTAGGAGATGGAGGGGAGGTCATTGGACGTCCTGTAGCAGACACCTAGATTGCCCGAGTCAAACTCGGGGATATCGAGAAAGACCTGAAGTCGGAACTCGAAGTCCTCCACGATCTCTCCCTCCAACTGGAGAAACTCCTTTCTCCAGTTGCTCGCATCGGGCATCCGATTGGCATCAAGACGTCCGACGATGGCTCCATCCCTGACCTTCCAAACCTTCGGGTCGCCCCGCCATCCCGTGAGTGTGCTGCCGTCGAAAAGCGTCAGGAATCCAGATTCGATTTCGTGAGGCTTTCTGAATTTCCTGAAGCTGGATACGCCACCTCCGATCACAGCAACCATCCCGCATGCGGCCAAGGCGATCAGGAATCTCCGGCGATCAGGAGTTCCCATGGATTCCTGGTTCAGAAGGATAGAAAGACTTTCCGCTGATTGCGGTCTCTTCGCTTCATCCTTTTCGAGGCAGGCCGCGATGATCGCAGCAACTCCCTTCGGCACAGGATTGGATATCTTCAAGACGGCTTGATGATCCCGGATCGAGGGAGCCCTGACGTTAAGAACCTGATGGACCAGATATCCTGTGGCGAATGGGGGGGCGCCGGCCAAAAGTGCGTGAAGCGTGGCACCAACCGCATAAAGATCATCAGTGGGACATGGTGGTCGGCCATTGACCTGTTGAGGGCTCATGAAGGGCAAAGTGCCCGACGCCACTCCCTCGATGGTTCGGGTCAACTCGATGTTGGACTGCTGGGTCAATGCCGCACAACCAAAGTCAACCAACTTGAGCGTGCCGGATGGATCCACCAAGAGGTTCGAGGGCTTGAGATCTCGATGGACAACTCCTTTCGAATGCGCGTAGGCCAGCGCTGCGCAAAGTTGAAGGGCCAGTGGCTTCAGGTCATTCCATGACAGAAGCCCCCCATTTCGAGCAGCAAGAGTGGAAAGACTGTGGCCTTCCACCATCTCCATCTCGATGCACGAGTCCGCATGTTCCTGGACGTCGATGGCACTGACCTCGACAATATTGGGGTGTGCCAGCTCCTTCAGGACACTGCACTCTTTTCGAAGATTCGCCCCCCTGGCCGACCCAAGGCGAAGGACTTTCAGCGCCACGATTCGCCCCTCCACCTCTGCCTTCCAAACCTCGCCTGTCGCTCCTGAGCCAAGTCTGGCCAGCAAGCGGTAGCGGGAAGGAATTCGCGGAGTTGGATGATCTTGAAGCTGTTCGTCCAAAGCAAGCGGAGGGAAATGGTCCCTTAAGTCGGATATGCCAAAATCTCGAAATGAGGGCACGAGGAGTCCAGCAGATTGCAGTGGTCATGCTGATGCCTCCGAGTGACATTTCGGTGAAGAGATGCAATTCTTGCATTCCCATTGCCCTGCGCGCGGGGGGTCTCCTTGTGCGGCGTGCCCTCGTATGGCGGGTCACCCACAGATCAATCATTCACAGCTTCTCGGGATGGATTCACGCATCCCTGACACTCTTTCCCTCAAGTGGGTGTCATCGGGTCTCGACGAAACCCTCACCACAGCCGTTGCTGGAGTTTTTCTCCCTTGCAGGAGCTTATTGGTCGAAAGCTCCAGGCTTCCCGCATTGGCTCTGTTCCCGGGTAGTGCGGAGCACCTACTTTCCAACCCGCGTTTACGACGTCGATCGAGTGTCAGCAGGAATGAAATCCCCCTGAGGTTGCTGACCTCCGCCCAATCCTGCTCGGAGGGCTCCACGACATCGGGTCTCCGATCAGCTCGCCTGAAGCAAATCCATGGCCCTAACGATCGCTTTGCAATGAGGCGAAAAGGTAACTGATTTCAGCCCTGATCTCGTCAGCGGTAGAAGCGTCCAGCGTGCTACGAACCAATCGCTCCAAGGCCCTGCCAAAACTCTTGCGAAGGCGGCTCATGTCCACCGCCAGACTTTGTGGGCTTTTGCCGAACTTCAAGGAAAGCTGGTCATACTGCCCAGGCGTTGGCTCTTTGTCCAGAAGCGGAGCCAGAGCCTTGAATAGCTCCACCCTCGCTTCAGTTTTCCCACATTCACGGCAGGCCGTTTCAATGGCCTCCGTAAATGTTGCGACGGCCCAGTCGCGGTCCATTGGAAGGTCAGGATCTGCAAAAGGCGGCTGATTCTCGTCCTCAGCGAAAGTTCCTGAGCGCGTCCTGAGTTTTCGCCCCTCGTTGTTGAGAAAGAATCGGAGATCGGTCTGAATGAAGGCCCTGAATTTCCCTCGGTTGCGATCAAAAGCTGCAACATAATCTCTGCGCTGTAGATCACGGAAGTAGGATTGCAGAAGGTCCTCTGCGTCCTCATGATCCAAGCCATGCCTTCGGATGCAGCAGTAAATCGGCTGACGATAAATCCGGAAAAGATCACCGAACCCCTCCAGAAACCTCTCGTGATCCGCCGCAGATCGGTCGATCACGCTGTATCGCGTGGTGGGAAACAAATCGGCTGACTCCATCATTGGATAAAAGGAATTTGACGGAGGATGTTTTCGGCGAGGCGAAAGATTAAAGGAGAAAGAGCAGTTGGGCTGCAATTTTTGCCGATTTTGAGTCTGTGAGAAATACGGGTGATCGACTTCACTAGATGGAGTGATGCGCTGCTTGGCGCGTTCTCTACGGAGCCTCTTGTCGCCAACAACTGATTCACTGCCAAAAGGTGGGAGAAGACCTCAAAGAACATGCAGCCTGCTCCAAATGTGGGACCAAGCTGCCGGACAGGATGCCATTCCGGTGGTGTCCCAATTGCCTTTTGGAGCGGGTCTGCCCGATTTTCGCATGCACCTCCTGCTTCGAGCTGTCACTGGAGGATCTCAACCGGGAATTCGCCGAGCTTTATGAGTTCCGGCGATTCATCGAGCGGGGCTCTACGGGAGCCGTGTATCACGCGCTTGACCTTACCTCATCCAAGGATGTGGCCATCAAGGTCCTTGCGGAGGAGATCACAGCAACCAAAGCCGTCCGGGCGAGGTTCGAGGTCGAGGCCTCGGCGATGAAACGTCTGAGTCACAGAAACATCGTGCGGATCCTTGATTCCGGCGTCACTCCCAGCGGACTTCCCTACCTCGTCATGGATCTTGTCGATGGCTGCGATCTTCGGTCCCTTTGTGCGGAGCGCCCCATGCAGCCGTCCGAGGTGCTGGACCTCTTCTCGCAGATTTGTGATGCTGTCAGACACGCCCATTCGCTTGGAGTCCTGCATTTGGACCTCAAGCCGCAGAACATCCTGGTGGACGGACAGGCCTGCGTGCGTGTCACGGATTTCGGCATCGCGAGGATCGTGGTGCCGCCGACACATCCCGGCGCGACTCAGGGAACTCTGGGTGCGGGTGACGGCTGGACTTTTGGATACTCCGCCCCTGAGCAAATTGCAGGGAAGCGCGTCGATGAGCGGGCGGACATCTATTCCCTGGGCGCGGTACTTTACGAAATGCTCACGGGCAAGCTGCCGGTGGGCGCGTGGAAAAGGCCAAGCGATTGTCTGCAGGTGGATTCCAGGCTGGACGCTACCTTGGAGAAATCCCTTCAACCCGACCCTCTGGATCGCTATGGATCGGTGGCTGAGTTTTGCTCCGAACTTCTGAGCTTGAACGCTCCCTTGAAGATCGACTCTGGCAAATCGAAGCCCAAGGAAAATGGGTCAAATGAAGCGGTGAGCATGGGTTCAAGCGGCAAACACCCGGCAGCAGAGGCGATCCAGGAAAAGGCGCACGTCAGGCAGGGTTCCCCTCCCCAACCCTCCTACAAGAAGAGGTATCCGTTGGCCATCATGAGCGCGCTGGTCGGGGCATCCCTGGCAGCATGGCTTGGGAACTCTGGCTGGCGGAACCCCTCCGGCGGCAATGCGGACGGGATGACTGTCGATGATCTTGCCACTGCGGAATTGCCTGAACCCAGGTATCACACCTTGATTTCAGAAGATTTCGATGATTCCACACCTTTCGGAGTGACCAAGGACAGCAAGAGTGAAACCGCGCTCAACAACGGATTTTACACGATGCGACGGACCGATTACGGGAGCTTCGGATTCTCGGCGAGTGCCTCGGAAGCAGGGGATTCCACGCTCATTCGCACCCGGACCCGCATTTCGAACTCAGGCATCTACGCGGCAGAGTCCACCTCCGCGTTCTGGGGAGTCGGATTCCGCTCCAGTGGCAACAGCACCTACAGGGTTGAGATTCGGGGTGACGGGAATTGGCGCTTCTACTGCAACAGGGACGGCGACTACGAGGCGATTTCTCCCTGGAGTTTCTCCACGGCCGTGCGCCTTGCGGGCGACTTCAATGACTTGATGATTGAGGCCAAAGGCAACCGCTTCGAGATTACGATCAACGGAACCAAGCTCGGCGCATTCGAGCACCAAGGCCCGAAGAGCGGATGTCAGCAGCTCCACTTCGGAAGTCATGGAAATGCGCTTCTGGAGTGCGACAGCTTTGAGCTCCTTGAGCAAATCAACTGATTCATCAGACGGTCCAACGAACGCCGTCCGATTGGGTTGGATCGGGCACGGCACACGATCAAGAGGCTTCCTCGCGTTCGATCGCTGGCTGATTTCTGCCAAACTGTCGGACTCAGAGGGACGATGATGCCATTCCCTTCAAGATGCGATACGCCCAAAAGGATTCGGTTTCATTTTTCTGAAATCGTTCTCCAGTTGGCGACTAGGTGGAGATGTAACGAGCATTTCCATGAAAACCAACGTCACCTTGAACCTCCTGTTCGCCATCGGCTGTCTCTCAGCGCAGGCCTCCATCATCGTCCCAGGTGCCAATGGCACTGACGGGGCACTCACCATCACCGAGGACACGGTCATCGACCTCTCCCAGGCACCGACCGGAGTCTGGGATCAGGACAATTCGGCGAATGCCGGCAAAGGTGTCTATGACCCGGAGAAATGGGCCGTGGTGTTCAAATACACGAGCATCAACGTCACTGCGGGGAAGAAGGTCACTTTCAAGAACAACGCCTCCCGCGCCCCCGTGGTCTGGCTGGTGAGTGGCGATGTGACGATTGCGGGGACGGTGGATTTGAGTGGTGAAAGTCCCCTTAAGCCAGGATTTTACTCAGGTCAGCTTCCTGAGCCCGGGCCTGGAGGGTTTAGAGGTGGCTCCAGTCCACAGGGTGGCGATGTGCTTTGGGCTGCTGGATTTGGCCCCGGTGGTGGACAACCGTCAAATGACTACAGAATTCTTGGTCCACTCAATTCGGCGTATGGTACAATTGGCGGCAACACTACCAATAGATATGGCAACCCATCATTAATTCCCCTTACAGGAGGATCAGGTGGTTCCGG
>JAIXVN010000118.1 GCA_027483005.1 Verrucomicrobiaceae bacterium | reverse complement strand
GTAAAGAACAAGCCACGCGATGGGGTGGAGGAAGGCCATGATCCAGAACCACTGGCCGTAGCCGTGGCCCTCGACCAGCTTCATGAGGCCGCCAAAGACGGACTGGATCGCCTGATCAAGAAAGCCGGTGGGCTTGCTGGAAGGGCCGGACACCATGCGGGCGACGATCATGTTCATGACGATCCCTCCAACGGTGCTGCCGGTGGCGACGAGGCTGAAGACGGTACCGAGCGAATGCTTGGGGACCAGATCGACGATCAGCGAGCTGATGTTGATCAGCCAGGCCAGCGAAGCCACGACGGTTACTGCCGTGAGGGTGAGGGAAAGGTCGAGGCTGGTGGCGGAGGAGATCAGTGGGGCCAGCGGCATCAGGCAGGCGCAGCCGAGCATGACCCAGAGGCGGCTGGTGGCGGGGGCTTTGCCCTGCTTGATCATCCGGCCGGAGAGCCATCCGCCGAGCAGGCTGCCGAGGCCTGCGGCGGCATACACGATCCAGGTGATCTTGACCTGCTCCTGGGTGAGGTGACGATCGCTGCCGAGGTACTTGGGAAACCAGAACTGATAGAAATACCAGACCGGGTCGGTGATCAGGCGTCCCACCAGCAGCAGCCAGGTGCCCTTGAAGCGAAGCACCTGCGACCAGGTCCAGGGGCTTTCCGGGACAGTGGACGAGGGTGGATCACCTGCGGGTTTTTCCTCGATCAACTGCAACTCGCGGGCTCCGAGCAGACGGCTCTGCCGGGGCTCGCGGTAAAGCCACAGCCACGGGATTGCCCAGACCAGTCCGGCCGCGCCGGTGAGGATGAAGGCGACCCGCCAGCCGGTCCCATGGCTCAGCATGCCGGTGATCCAGGGAAGTTTCTCAGCCCAGGGAAAAGCGGCAAGTGGAATGACAAGCGAGGGCGCGAGGGTGGCTCCCAAGGTCGATCCCATCGTGTAGAATCCAATCGCCAAACCCCGTTCGCGGGCCGGAAACCACTCTGAAACCGCCTTCGAGGCGGCTGGCCAGACTCCGGCTTCACCCAGGCCTAACAGGAAGCGGAAGAAGCCCATCGATTTCACCCCGGTGGCCGCCGCGGTCAGGATGTTGGCGAGCGACCACCAGATGACGAACACCACCATGCCGACCCGCGTGCCGAAGCGGTCCACGATGCGACCGGAAACGAGGTAGGACAGGGTGTAGGCGACGAGGAAAAGGTTGGTGACGTTGGCGTAATCCCGGTCATCCATGCCCAGGTCGGGCTGGATGGTTTTCTCGGCGAGAACGGAAAGCGTCTGCCGGTCCACATAGTTGAGCACGGCGGCCCCGAAAAGGAGGGTCACGATCCACCAGCGGAGCCCGGGAATTTTCAAGCCGCCTGGAGCCTCTTCAATGGATCGCTCATGTGGGGCTGCTGGCTCGTTGATAGGATTCACGGACGGAGAATGGATGGGCTTTTGAAGGGGCGCGCGGAGAACTTGCTTGAAAACAGGATTGTCTGCCAGAGGTAAACGCGCATCACTCCTTTGAATTTGCGCAGCAATCCGATGGAAGCCAAGCCGATGAAAAGTCCGAGGACCTCAAGGGTCGCCGTTCTGGTGGATACCTCGACCAGTTGGGGTCGGGGGATCGTGAAGGGCGTGCATCGCTACGGCAGCCACACGGCAAGGTGGCAGTTGTTTGTCGAACCGCGCGGCATCGAGCAGCGGCGCTGGTTGCCGATGGGATGGAAAGGGGACGGCGTCATTGCCCGAGTAGGTTACCTTGAGCTTGCGGAGCAATTGCTGGAACTCGGCGTGCCGGTGGTGAATGTTTCGGGCATTGAGATTTCCGGCGTGGCATTTCCCAGGGTGGTGACGGATCACGTGAAGTCGGCGGAGATGGCTGCCGGCCATCTCCTGGCGCGTGGGTTCCGGAATTTCGGTTACTTCAGCCTGTTGGGACTCAACTACGTGGCCGGTCATCAGCAGGCCTTTGCCTCCGCGCTGAGTCAATCGGGTTGCGGTTGTTCCCTCTACGCGGCGGTCCCCCAGCTCGGCGCGGCGGAACCGGACTGGAACCTCGACCTCGACCGTTTGGGCGCATGGCTGAAATCCCTCCCGAAACCAGCGGCCGTCCTGACCTGGAATGCCAGCGGTGCGCGCGAAGTGCTCTATGCCTGTGGCGCGGCGGGACTGGCGGTGCCGGAGCAGATTTCCGTCATCAGTGGAACCGAGGATGACCTGTTCTGCGAAGTGGCTCCGGTGCCGATCACCGCTGTGAACCTGGCGGTGGAGGAGATCGGCCATCACGCGGCGAGTCTGCTAGATCTGATGATTTCGAAACCTCGGATGAAACCACCTCCCGACATCCTGGTGCCGCCGCTGGGGGTGATCGAGCGGCGTTCGACCGATACGCTGGCCATCGAGGATGTGGCGCTGGTGAAAGCCTTGCAGTTCATTCGTGGAGATTCGTCCCGCGTCATGCAGGTCGAGGACGTGGCGCGACATGCCGGGCTGTGTCGGCGCACCCTTGAGCAGAGATTTGCAAAAGCGCTGGGCCGATCACCCGCTGCCGAGATCCGACGGATCCGGATCGAGCGGGCGATCGCGATGCTTCGGCAAACCAACCTGCCGGTGAACGCCGTGGCCGAGCGCTGCGGCTTCAGCACCTCGGAGTACATGGCCTCGGTCTTTCGGCGTGATCTCGATGTCGCGCCGCTTCATTTCCGGAAGCAGGCGCAGATCCAACGCTAGATCTCACTCGTAGGTCAGTTGGGCAGAGGCCTTGCAGTCCTTGTCGGAGGTGAAGCGGATCCAGTAGGCCGAGAAGTCGTCCGGGAACCTGTGGACCAGTGGCTTGTTGGCTGCGACCTCAAGCGTGTCGAGCTTGACCCAGTTTCCCGCACCGCTGACATCGACTTCCATCGTGATCTTCACGTCCGCGTTGGCGGAAAGCGTCAGCGACTTCTTGTCGTAGGCGGTCATCAGGTAGGGATCGGAGACCTTTCCTGCGATCACTGCGGTGTCCTTCCAGGGGCCACCCTGCCCGCGAGGCTTGCCGAGCTTCCAGGCGTCGTCGATGGCTCCGGCCCACAAGGCGGTCTTGCCGTCATCGGAGGGGATGATGTGGGGATTGTTGGTAGCGTCCTTGGTGGTGATGCCGGAGCAGATGAGGAGTCCGCGATATGAGCAGAAGTCGTGGATCATGCGGTTGTGCGTGGCGACCGGCCGCATCCGCGAGGCACCGCCGGCATTGCGCGCGGGGAGCTCGTAGAAGGAGCCGCCGAGGTTGAGGAGGTCGCGCTCGGTGGCGACTTCGCGGACGACTCGGTGTTTTCCGAACAGCTCGGAAGCCTCGCCCTTCGGCATGCGCCAGCGGGTGCCATCGTCCTCCACATAGATGGCGGAAGCTTCATCGCTGGTGATTTCCAGATCCGGGATCGCCGTGTTCTTTTCAAAGCCGTCGAACGGTCCCTGGTCCGCCTGACGGACGAGCTTCAGGTCGGCATCGAGTTGATAGAAACCGATCGCACTGCCATCCGCCGCACGGGCCGCGAAGCCGAGGGCGCGCTTGTCGCCATCGAGCGAGCGGACGAGTCCGCCGGTGGCGGTGGTGTCACCGGCCTTGGCGATGCCGTTGAAGATCGGATCAGTCTTTTCGCTCCGTGGATCGTCGTTGCGGAATGAGAACGCGGCGGTGGCCTTGCCGCAATCCTTGGCGGACTTCACCCGAACCCAGGCTCCCTTGTCCGCAGCGGTGAATGTGATCGTGGTCTCCTTTCCACCGGGCACGCTGACCTCGCGGAGTTTCGACCAGGTGCCATTGCCCTCGCGATCGATCTCCAGGGTGAAGGAAACTGGCTCTGTTAGATCGTGGTTGAGATGAAGCAGGCGATGATCGTAGCCGGAAAAAAGGAAGGCATCCGAGGCGACGCCTGCCTTCACGGCCTCATCGATCCACACCGAGCCACGTCCGATGACAGGACCGATGTGGTCGAGTTTCTCCGGCGAGAGGAACCAAAGGTTGGATTGGGATTGCGGGGGCGTGATCTTGCCCTTGGCTTTGCGCGAGGCGAGGAACTCGGACTTCGCGGTGTCGTCGCAGCCGAAGACCAGCCGTCCGTTCCAATTCGCGAAGTCGCCGATGACCTTGAGATAGTTCGAACGCGGAGCGATGCCGGCGGACTTCTTCGGGTTGAAGTCCCTTGGGAACCTCCAGAACGTGCCATGCATGGTCATGAGGAAATCCTTTTCGCCAATCTCGCGGATGCGGGGCCACTCGGTGTTCCAGCCGTGGGCCCCATCGTAGGAGTGCGAGCCCTTGGGCAGGCGGTAGGCCGACCATTTCCCTTCATTGAGGCACATCAGGATCAGGGAGCGATGGTCCCATCCGATCGACCAGAGTGGGGCATCGGGCGACTCGGCTTTTCCCATGATGCCACCGGGGCCGGTGACGTCGGTGAACTGGTTGCGGCGCACGATGGTCCATTTATCGGCCTTGCCATCCCACTCCGCGAGAACGCCGCTGGGCACGGTGGGGTTGGAAAGCGCCTCCTTGGCATGGTCGCCGTTGTTGGCATAAACATATCGTCCCTGAGCGGAGTAGAAGCCCTTGCCGTGGTAGCCGGGCAGGTTCGCCTTGCGTCCGGATTTGCTCTCGGCCACGCCTTTCTTGAATGCGCCACCGACCTGAAGGTGCTCGTCGATCCAAAGGTCCGTGACGGCGAGCGTGTGCACGTCGACCTCGTAGATCCCTTCCTCCATCGTGGCATAGAGGATCTTGTTGGACGGATCCGTTAGACTGCGCGCGTTTCCGGTCGGGCGACCGAACATTGCTGAAAATGGGATGGTGCGGACCTTGCCATTGGCGTCGATCACGTTCGGCCCGATGAAGAGCTGCTGCGATTCGGGATGGATCATGCGGTTCGCCGGAGTGCCGCCGATGCTTTCAGGGCGGGCGATCTGCTGGAGATCCGGGGTGATCTCGTAAAGCTTGTCACTCGATCCTTTGGGCATGTGCGGGGCATAGGTCACGACCCACAGGCGGCCGGCCCAGGGCACGACGGCCCCGGTGCCGCATTCGCCTTCGTTGTTGTAGTAGGCGAGGCTGGGGTAGATGCCGGAAATTTCCAGCGGCTCGGCGAAGGCGGCCGAGGTCAGGGCGAGGAGCGGAAGGATGCAGCGCATGGGCGTGGAGCGAGGTTCTTGGCAGGACTTGTCTGCCTGCTAGGGAGTGTCACGACGATCCAGATGCAACACATCGAATTCTGATTTTTTGTCGGGAATGCTGGTTGGTGCGCACAGGAAACACCATCACCTCCTGCCGCAGCACCAACGGCACGGCCTGGACCTTGGTCGCGACCTCCACCGTGACCATGGCGGCCAACTGCTACATCGGCCTCGTCGATTGCAGCGGCTCGAACACCGCGCTCAACACCTCCAGCTTCAGCACCCTCAGCGTCACCCCCTGACCAGGAATGAAGCCGGTTTTTCTCAGCGCCTTGGCGGCGATCGCGATCATCGCGGTCGTCGCCCTGCGATGGAGTTGCCATGCCTCGCCCTCGGATCGGCCGGTCCCTGCGATGATCCCCGGCACTTGCCGTTCATCGGGTCAGCGTCTTGCAGAACCACGTCCGCCGTTGGATGCAGGCGCGGTTCCTCCGGAGGTGGCTGAGGCATCGATCAAGGAATGGCTGGATCCGGAAAAGCGTGAGCCGCTCCTGGCCTATCTTCGGCGATGGTCGGCAAGTGACCCGTCGGCCTGCCTTGCGTGGGTGAAGAGAGTCCCCGGGGATCTGGCAGCCATTTTGATCACGGAAATCGTGGGCGGGCTCATGCAATCCCAGCCGGAGAGATGCGGGACGCGATGTTGAAGCCGGCGGCCGTGGAATATGCCATCCGCTCCTTGGATCAGGCCTTGAAGCGGGCGGGTGACGTGGAGTGGATTTCAAAACTACCGGAGACGGGCAGAAGCGAAGTGATGTCTGCCTTCGGCTCGCGGCCGACGCTCCATCAGCGTGAGAGCCTCGTTGATTTGATGAGCTCGACGGATGATCCTTTGCTCCTGGGTGTCATGCGAAAGGAACTCGACTCGCTCTGAGATCAACCGCCTTCCGAGTTGCGGATGATTTCCCGATAGACCTCCACCTCCGCAGTCTCCACCCGCTTGAGCTCGGGGTCCTTGTCGAGGTCCACGAAGTAGAGGCCGAAGTCGGTGTTCGGATCAAAGGGATGGCCCCACTCGCGGTTCGAGGTGATCGACCAGAAGTTATAGCCTTTCACGGGAAGACCTTCGTCCAGGGCCTGCTTCACCTCGGCGATGTGGGACTTGAGGTAGTCGGTCCGGTTGACTCCATCCGCCATCGGAACACTGCCGTTTTCGACGACGAAAAGCTCCTGCTCCGGAAACCAGCGGTGAAAGCGTCGCAAGGCGTGCAGCAATCCGCGCGGCCACACCGGTGCCTGGAGAAAGCGGCCGTGGGCGGCATCCTCCAGTGAGCGGAAACGATGCAGCCGATTCGTCGGAAGACCCCAGTAGTAGTCGAGTCCCACGAAGTCCTGCGCGCCCACGGCTTCCTCCGGGCAGAGTTCCGTCGGTAGTCGGCCCGAGGTTCCGAGATACCACCAGTTGGCATTGGCGATCAGGCTGGTCGTGCCCCAGAAACGCCAGGCCCAGTTGAGCCATCCGGATTTGGACTTCAGCAGCTTGAACCTCTGCTGTGGTTCCACCGGAACGATCTCAAGCAGGGTCTCATCCCCCAAAACCTCGCGCGCGATCAAGCCCGCCAGCTTGAGTTCCAGACCATCGCCTGTGGAAATCTCCGAGACTCCCGGCGCGTCGGTCCTGATCCCGATCCGGATTCTTCCACGCCGCCGGACGCGTCCCAGTTCCCGGCTGGAGGGCTCGGTTTCCTCGCGTCCCGGTTGTCCCGTCATCACCTCCCGGAGGGACAGCGGCCTTGGTGCTTCCAGTGGGATCGACCCGGCGTGCGATTGCCAGGGCGCCGCAAAGGATTCGCCGGATGCGAGTTGAAACCCGGCGATCGCACGGTTGACGCGGTTGAGCAGTTCGCCATGACCGTGCGGAGCCACCACGACGTAGGACTCATCGCTCAGGCCGGTGGCCAGAAATCGGAAGCACTCTCCTCCGATCATGCCCTCGGGGAGCAGGAAGAAGGCATCGCCGTAAACCGCATCGATCTCCCCGGACGCCAGTGAACTACGGGCTGCATCGTAGTTGGCGAAGATCCGCTTTCTCGCGGAGTCCGGAAGGTCCCGTTTCCAGGAGTCCGGCTGGTTGCCGATGCCGATGACTCCGACCTTCCTTCCTGAAAGCGAGGCGAGGTCCTGTTCCTGATAGTTCGCGTTCACCAGCACCGCCTTGCCGGTGCGGACATAGGGATCACTGAACTCGAACGCGGTCTGATCGCCTGCGGTCACCCCGCCGATGACCAGATCGACATCCCCTTTTTCGCTGACGAGGGCCCCGGCCGTCGTGAACTTGAACACCGCTTCCGAAAGCCCCCGGTGACAGGCCCCGAAGTCCATCAGCATCTGCAGCCAGGTCGGAAAGCCGGTGACCAGTGGGTTGACGCCGACCTTTGCCTCAGGGTGAAGACCCTTGATCGATGCCCGTGCCCTCGCGTGGGCAAGGAACAGGGAAGGGATCAACTTGCCGACCGCCTCCGCTTCCGCATCGACATCCGAGCCGCGCGGCAGTCCAGGCGGCATGTAGTAGCGGTTCTGCCACCAGGGCCGGATGAAGCCGAAGGTGAGCTGGCTGGGTTCGTTGAAGGTGATCCAGTAGTCCACCAGATCGCCGAGGGTGCTTGCCACGCGCTCCGCATAGCGGGCGAAGAGATCAGGAAAGTGCGTGCCGATCATGCCATCATGATCGCGCTCCAGCCAGAGCGGCCAGACGAAGTGATGCAGGGTGAGCATGACCTTCATGCCCTTTTGGCGGATGCTTGCGGCGACC
>JAIXVN010000476.1 GCA_027483005.1 Verrucomicrobiaceae bacterium | reverse complement strand
GAGAGTCGAAGGGGCTACTCGCTCCTGAGCCAGTTGGCCGCCTTTCAGGGAGATGCGGCACCTGAACTGGTGGAACGTGTGCGGTCGGACTATCGCAGAACCCTCGATGAGCTGCACCACGACTACCTCCAGCGTTGGCACGATCGGGTGAAGTCGCAGGGTTCGATCACCCGCAACCAGGCCCATGGCTCGCCGGGAAACCTGCTCGACCACTATGCGGTGTCCGAAATTCCCGAGACGGAGATCTTTCAGGAAGTCTCGGAGGACCAGATTCCGATGCTGCGATTCGCCTCATCGGCGGCGCATCTAACAGGACAGCCGCTTTCGTCGTCGGAGAGTTTCACCTGGCTCGACGAGCACTTCCAGGTGAAGCCGGCCAAGCTCAAGGACGCGGCCGATTTCGTGTTCCTCAGCGGCGCGAACCATCTCTTCTTCCATGGCATTCCCTACTCGCCACCCGATGCGGGTTGGCCGGGCTGGTTGTTCTATGCCTCCACCCACATGGGAGAGAATGGCGGGCTGTGGCGGGACCTGCCGGCCTTCAACGCCTACATCCGGCGCTGTCAGTCCGTCCTCCAGAGCGGCAGTCCTTCCGCGGATGTGCTGCTCTATTTCCCGATGGAGGACATCCGGGCCCGTGACGAGGGGATGCTGCCCTTGTTGACGGTCCATGATCAGGCGAAGTGGCTTTGGCCGACATGCTTCTACAAGACCTCGATGGAACTGTGGAAAGCGGGACACCCCTTCGATTTCGTGTCGGACAGGTTGCTTGAAAGCGCGGTGGTCGAGAAGGGCTCCATCCTCATGGGCGGCATCCGCTATCCCGCGCTGAACCTTTCCGGCGTGAAGCGGATTCCCATCGGGACCTTGAAGAAGGTCCTGTCTCTCGCGGAGGCCGGTGGCACGGTGGTTTTCACGGAAGGAGTTCCTACAGAGGTCCCGGGTTTCGATCATCATGATGAGCGGCTTTCCGAACTCGGTCGCTTGTTGAAGCCTTTCACTGGCCAGCAAGGGGTCGTTCCCGCGGGGGCAGGAAAGGTCGTCCTCGCCCGGAATTCACTGACCGAGGTGCTGGCGGGTCTGGGGATCCGCTCGGAAACCATGACGTCCGCAGGACTTCGCTTTGTCCGTCGCACGACCGGCAACGGCCATCACTACTTCATCGCAAACCGCTCGGCGGATCGCTTCGGTGGAACTGTCCGACCCTCGGTGCCATTCCGTTCCGCCGTGTTGCTGAATCCGTGGTCGGATGCCAGTGCCCGCAAACTGATCGTTTCTGAATCCGGGGGAAGTCGCGGATTTCATCTCGATCTGGAGCCCGGCGAGTCGTGCGTGGTCCGGACGTTCTCCGAAGCCGAAGTCGATGCAGCCCCCCTTCTGACAGATGAGCCGGCGGGGGATCCAATCGAGGTCGAGGGGCCATGGAGTGTTGAGTTCATCGAGGGCGGTCCCGTCCTGCCGAAGCCACGGACTCAGGAGCGCATCGCCTTCTGGACGGCAGGTCCGGACTCCGAGGCGAAGACCTTTTCCGGAACGGCACGCTATCGGGCCTCCATCCATCTGAACGCTCCCGACGACAAGCGCTGGAGGCTCGAACTCGGAGCCGTCGCGGAAACGGCCAGGGTCACGATCAACGGCCGATCCGCAGGAGTCTCGTGGGTGCCACCTCACCGGCTCGATGTCACCGGACTGTTGAAATCGGGAACGAACGTGATCGAGATCGAGGTCACCAACCTGGCCGCCAACCGCATCGCCGATCTCGACCGGCGCGGCGTCTCCTGGAAGCGCTTCCACGAGATCAATTTCGTCAACCGGGCCTACAAGCCCTTCGATGCCTCGACTTGGTCGACGATTGATTCCGGTCTCGCCGGACCTGTTGGATTGGTCCCGCTGAAGCGCTGAGGGCGGTGTCAATCCAGAGGGAACTCTCCGTCTTCGTCGATCCCGTACCAGCCGAGCTTTCCGAAGGCCTTCAGGATGGACGGGGTCGGGTCCTCGGAATCCTCGTCCGAGGCTTCGATCGTGGCGGACCGGGTGAGTCCACGCATCGACTCGATGCTGATCACCGTGCGGTAGTCCTCCAGGTGGATCCAATCCCCCCAGCTCTTTTTTTCGTGTCGGGGTGAGAGCTTCTGGGAACCCAGTGCCTCAAGCACTTCACGGAGGGTGCAGGGTGGCTCGGATTCAGGAAGATGAACAACGGTTTCCATGAGACGAAATCTGGATGAGAATTGCCGGGGGTCACTCGAGGATGGAAGTCCCTTCGCACAGGCGGTGATAGAGGCCGCCAAGTGCAAGCAGGTCCGCATGGGTGCCCCGCTCGACGATGCGGCCCTTTTCCAAAACACAGATCAGATCGGCCTTCTCGACCGTCGTGAGCCGGTGGGCGATGACGAAGCAGGTGCGGTCGCTGCGCAGGTTGTCGAGTGCCTGCTGCACCAAACGTTCCGTGCGGTTGTCGAGGGCGCTGGTGGCTTCATCGAGCAGCAGCAAAGGGGGATTCTTCAGCAAGGCGCGTGCGATGGAAAGTCGCTGGCGTTCTCCACCGGAAAAACGACCACCCCGTTCTCCGGCAACCGTGTCCAGCCCTTCCGGCAAGGCCTTGACGAAGGCAGCGGCGTTTGCGGCTTCCAGGGCTTTCCAGAGTTCCTCATCACTGGAGCCCTCCTTGGCGAGAAGCAGGTTCTCACGAATGGTCGTGTTGAAGAGAAAGCTCTCCTGGGTGACGAAGCCGGTGTTTCCTCTGAGCCATTCCTTGGACAGCTTTGAGAGATCGATGCCATCGAGCTCGATCACTCCTCGATCCGCCTCATAGAAGCGGGTGAGGAGATTGAGGATCGTGGACTTGCCCGCGCCGGTGGGGCCCACGAGTGCGATCGTCTGACCGGGGGTGACCTCCAGGTTGAGATCGCAGACCGCCGGGGAGTCCTCGGTGTAGCCGAAGCTGACATCGCGGAAACGCACGGCGCCGGAAAAGGTTTCCGGTCGCTCTCCGTCTGTTAGATTGGCCTCGTCGGGCAGGTCGTGAATGTCGAAGACCCTCTTGGCGGACACGCTGCCGCGGAGGTAGAGCTGGGTGAGGGGATTGATCTGGGCGATCGGAGCGTAGAAAAGGCCCCAGGCAATCAGGAAGGCCCCGATCGTCCCTGCCTGTATCTCACCTTGCAGCACGGCCCATGAGCCATAGGCGATCATCAGGATGATGCCGGATTGCGCGAGCAGGGAGACGACCGGCCAGACGATGGCTTCGCCCTTCTTCACCCGCATGTGCTTTTCGCCTACATTCCGGCTGGCGACATCGAAGCGGCTCAGGGCTTCGGGTTCGACGGTGTAGGCCTTGATCTGACGAATGCCGGCGAGGTTGTCGTGAAGCAGTGCGTTGAGGGCGGCCCCGGCCTCGGAACTTTCCTTCCATTTGGGCTCCGCCTTCCTGGAGTAACGGGCGGTGATGACCGCGATGAATGGCAAAGGGATCAGCGTGACAAGGGTGAGCTCCCAGCTCTTCGTCAACATCCACACGAGAATGATGTGGAACTGAAGGATGGCGGGAACGGTCTGGTCGATGGTTTCGACCACCATCCGGTCCATGGCGGGGACATCATCCGCCACGCGCGACATGATCTCGCCGGAGGAGTTCGAATCGAACCACTTGATCGGAAGACGTTGGAGCTTGCTGTAGAGTGAGCTCCGGATGTCGTGGGTCAGCCGCTGCTCCAGGGCGTTGTTGGCGTAGGTCCTGAGGATGAAAAGGACTTCTCGCACGAAGATCGAGCCGATCCCCAGCATCACCGTGGGAATGAGGAGATCGCGGCGTCTTTCCCCAATGACCTCGTTGATGAAACGCTCGGTGACCGTTGGCATGACGAGCACGAGGGAGGTGCAGGCCACCGCCATGAGGAGGGAGATGAGCGCGCGCTTGGGATAGGAGCGCAGCACGATTCGGAAGACCCTGAGGATGACTGCCATGAACAGCAAGGGGAGTGCCCCATCCGGGGCCCGTGGTCAAACCCGAAGCAATAAAGTCAGGATGCGATCGAATGAGGCATTGTGCGTGTTGGTTGGGACCGATAGCACACGCGGGGCATGCTGTATCTCTGGGATCTTCTGGGAGTCTTTGTCGGTGCGGTGTCCGGAGCCATGGCGGGACGTCGCAAGGACATGGACTGGTTCGGCATGTATGTGGTCGGGCTGCTTTCGGGCATCGGAGGCGGCACCCTTCGCAGCATGCTGATCGGTGATCTGCCGCCGCCCGTTTTCAAGGATCCTGCCTATGGAATCGTTGCGGCGGTGGCGACCGTGGTGGCCTGGTTTGGGGAGCCGTTGTGGAAAAGGATGAGGCGTGTGGTGTCGGTGATCGATGCCATCTCGATCGGGGTGTTCCTCTCGATCGGCGTGCGCGTTTCACAGGCCCATGGCCTCGCCTGGTGGGCCTGTGTGGGCCTGGGAGTGATCACCGCGACGTTTGGTGGCGTGCTGCGCGACATCGCCCGGGCCGAGGTGCCGCTGATTTTCCGAAAGGAGATCTATGCGACCGCGTGCTTTGTCGGAGGCCTTGCGCTTTTGGGATTTGATGCTGCTGGTCTGAATTCGCAACTCGGGTTCTGCCTGGCGACGATGCTCGTCACCATGATCCGTCTGTTGGCGATCCGCTATGCCCTGAACCGCTCGGAGCCCTGACTCTCACAATCGGTGATCCGGCTTGTGATCTTGAGGTTCCAGGAAGCATCGCGCTTGAGGACGAAGGTTTCCCGTTTCAGCCCAGCAGGGGATTTGGCTCGACCATGCTCGACCTCGATCTCGACGTTCGAACCTTCCGACACGAACCTGAGAATCCGGAAAACCGGTTCGCGTTTCATGCGGATGAAGCAGTAAAGCGGCACATCCGGATGGGAGGCGTTCCAGAGCAGCATGGAAGGGGGAAACTGCTGCTCTTTTGCCAAGACCGAGAGTGTGTCCCGGATGATCCGCTGGCCATGGCGGCGGACCAGTTTGATCGTCGCTCGGACATTCCGCAGGTGCTCCACGAATGCCGCCGCGGGATTGAGATGGTCCTCCTTGATCTCCTCGATCAAGCGCCGTGCGTGAAGCGCCATGAGCGTTTGGAGCGTCTCACGGTCGATTTCCCCTCGTTCGAAAAGATCGAACAGGCGGTCGGGCGGCATGGTGGAAAGATCGTCCATGAGTGCGGGTGGATCATCCGTCAAGGCGCTCCGATTTCCAGAAAGGGTTTCAGTTTTTCGAGGGATTTCGGCCCGAGTCCCGGCACTTTTGAGAGATCGCCGATGACCTTGAATGGGCGGGCCTCGATGATCGCATCGGCGGTCTTCTCACCAATTCCCGGCAGCTTCATCAGTTCGTCGCGGGCTGCCTTGTTGGGATCGAGTGGCTTCGACCCTTCGGCGCGCTTGCCATTCCGCGCGGCGGCGATCTCGGCCTCCTCGGCGCGGGCCTGCTTGCGCTCTTCGGGCAGCCTCTGCCAGTCGGTGAAGGCCCACGCGCCCTTGCCCAACTTGGCCGCCTGCAGCTCCAAATCCTTCAATTCGTCGCGCCATTCCTCACCGGTCTTGCCATCGGGTCCGGCCCTCACCACTCCGAAGGCCCTGGCGATACCGATCCTTACCAGAGCGGCGGAAAGATCCTCGCCGCTGGAGGTTTTCACGAAAGCATAGATGCGGTTGTAGCGGCCATCGCCACGTCCGTCGGCAAAGGCCGTCCAGACCGTGAAGGGCTTTTCAAGGAGCTTGGCGGTCTCGACCTTGGCCTGTTCTCCCAAGGTCTTCGCCACCTTGATGTCGGTGATGCCGAAGTAGCGGCGCTGATCCCGCAGGCGTCGGGCGTTCGATTCGTCACCTTGGACATGCATCTCGAGACAGTCCGCGCCATAGAGTCGGACCGTCCGGGTCTGGCCATCAGGAAACCTCACCGGAAAGCTGTCGCCGTCTGACCACTCCGCCTCCACCCGTGTGCAGCCTTCGAATTTCTGAAGGACATCTGCGGCAAAGGAACCGAGCGCGGTCAGAATCCAGAGGATGGCACTGGCGACGGGGAAACGCATGAGCTTCAGAAGCCATCGGAACGCCAATGCGGCAAGGCCTAAAAAGGGATCCTCCGCGCGAATGGGAGGATTCCGTCAAAATGGAGTCAGACGAGAGCTTGGGGCCCGAATTGAAAAAGCCGCCGGGGTCCCACACCCGGCGGCCGAATTCAATCAGCTTTTCCCACACCCATGGGAAGCAGTGGCTGACTCGTGTTGTTTACCCTTACTTGAGGCCGGCGCATGGACCGGCTTCCTTCAGTTAGACCCTCCACCTTCAAGGATGTTCAAACTTTTAGGAAATTTCTAAAAAGTTTAGGACTTTCGGGTCAATTTCCAGACCCTGGGGCCGAGTGTCATCGAGGCCATGGCAAGCCCGATGGCCAGTCCCCACCAGACGCCCTTCGGGCCAGGGATCGGGCCGAAGGCGAGCCAGGCTCCGCAAGGCAGCCCAACCAGCCAGTAAGCCACCAAGCCCATCAAGGCCGGAAGGCGAACGTCGTGCAGGCCCCGAAGCATCGAGCTGGAAGCGACCTGGACTCCGTCAAAAATCTGGAAAATGCCCACCACGACCAGCAGCGAGGAGGCGACTTGGATCACCTCCTGATCCTCCACGAAAAGCCCCGCGATCTTTCCACCGAAAAGGAGAAAACCTGCCGCAGTCAGCACGGCGAAGCCTGCCGCCAAGGCCCAGCCAGCGATGACGATGTGACGCAGCCGTTCCATCTGTCCGGCTCCGTGGGCTTCCCCGATGTGGACCGTGAGGGCCATCGAAAGACCCAGAGGAATCATGAAAGCAGTGGCGGCGCAGCTCAGGGCGACCTGATGCGAGGCGAGCGCGATCGTTCCGAAGTGACCGACAAGCAGCGCGGCTGCGGAAAAGGCGGCGACCTCACTGAGCATCTGGAGGCTGGCCGGCCAACCAAGCACCAGCAGATGCCGGACATCCTTCATCACCGGAGCGCGAAGCCAGCGTTGAGGCACCCAGTCCTTCAGTCCCTTCGCCTTCGAAAGCCA
This sequence comes from Verrucomicrobiaceae bacterium, assembly GCA_027483005.1. Lineage (GTDB taxonomy): Bacteria > Verrucomicrobiota > Verrucomicrobiia > Verrucomicrobiales > Akkermansiaceae > Luteolibacter. Next base: position 618 of record JAIXVN010000476.1, on the reverse strand, counting down.
GACGACCAGTGAAAGGGCGAGGCAGCACCGCGAGATCAGCGTCGCCCACCCCGCACCCTCGAGTCCGAGTTTGGGGAATCCACAGCGACCGAAGATCATCAGCCAGTTCAGCAGGACATTCAGCAGCACGGCTGAGATCGAAAGCCAGAATGGCGGCCAGGGTCGGTTCAGCGCATCGCCATGGTTCTTGAGGGCAATCGAAGCCAGTCCCGGAATCAACGAGGCCATCAGGATCAGGAAAATCCCCGGTGCGCGGGCGGCGACTTCCGGTGGCTGGCCAAAGCGATGCAACTGCCCCGAAAGCGCCAGCGAGCCGAGAAAGAGCAGGAGCCCGAGGGTCAGGCCGATGTAAAGGCCGTGTCGACAGGACGCCCGCGACGCGATCGGATCGGCGGAACCACGGGCATTGGCGGTTCTAACAGACACACTGGTCAGGATGCCGATGCCGAAGACAAAGGGCACGTAGAACAAGGTGTTGGCGAAGGTCAGGGCCGCGAGTTCGACGATGCCCACCCGCGCCACCATCACGGTGTCCGCCACGCCCATGAGCATCTGGCCCAACTGACCGATGATCAGCGGAAAGGCAAGACGCAGGATGGGACGGATCTCGGAGGGCAT
>JAIXVN010000566.1 GCA_027483005.1 Verrucomicrobiaceae bacterium | reverse complement strand
CCCAAGGCGGTCCTGCCGGATCAACGATTCATTCATAGCGGTCATAGATCCGGGGACTATGGCATCTACGAAGTAGCCGGTGCAACGACAGTGCAGAGGTGCTACAGACCACGCTTACGGACGAAACGCCCATCCGCTACCTTGAACCGGGCCATGGCAGAACCAGGACCGGCTGCTTCTGGGTCTATCGCGCCGGGGACGGCACGCTTCTCTGCGATTGGCGGCCGAGCCGAGCGCACGATTGCCTCGATCACGTCCTGCGCCGCGAACGGCTGCAATCCTGCACCAACCATCAGTTGCCCGGTCTGCTTCCTGCCAACTCGGCGAAGCGAAACCGCGTCGAGGCAACCGGGGTTCGTGGACTCGTCGTAACCCGGCTGACTACGACACCTTCACCTACAGCAGGGAGGTCCCCTTACCGCTTACCGACCAATCTACGACCTTTAAGAATCGCTAGGGATCGGGTGGCACTTACCGACTGAGCGAGCCTCGCTTGGATGAACCGTCACGGAAGGGCGCAGGATAGGAATCGTGGGCGGGTTATTGCTGTTGATCAGGCTTTCACGAAACGGCGAGCTCCGACGCGTGGACTGCGGTTGCGGACGAACATTACCGTGACGCCCAGCCCAAGCAGCACCGCTCCAGTTGGCTCGGGGACGGCGGTGATTGCGGTGATGGTGATGAAGTTTTGTTGAGTCCCGCCGTTCAGGCCTGCAACGGTGTCATGATAGTTGATCTGCCAGAAACCGCCCGCAGCAGTGAAAAGAGTGTCGTCCGGCAGGGCATTGAGGGAGGTATCCGTAAAGATCCCTGCAAGCGTGCCGGAGTAGGAAAGCAAGGTGAACCTGTCTCCTGGGGTGAAGGTGCCGAGCTGGACGAGATCAAGGATTCCGCCGAGGGTTAGATTCCCTGTGACGTTGCCGAGATCGGCCGACGAGGTGCCACCCACGACTTCGTAGGAATAGATGCCCTGGATCGTCAGACCGGAGTCGAAGTTCATCGTGCCGGGAGAGTTGCCGATACCAAGGGTGTTGGCTGCGGTGACGTTGACATTGCTGGTGATGGTGCCGCTGCCGCTCAGGGTGCCGCCGGTTCCGGAAAAGGAAACATTCTGGGTGAGTGCGGTGGACGAGTTGTAGTTGAATTCGCCCGCGCCAATATTCACGCCACTGGTGCTGTTGATCCTACCCGTGGATGAGATCGTCAGCTTTCCTTCGGCAACGTTGGTCGCGCCGGTGTAGGTGTTCGTGCCGGAGAGCGTGAGATTTCCAAGGCCGGCTTTGGTGGTCAGCTGTCCACTGCCAACCACCGCTCCTGTGACCACCACCGTGCCGGCCCCGGTGTTTTCCAGCACCCCGTTGCCACCAGCAAGGGAGATGGTATTTGAAAAGGTATTGGAGCCGCCATTGTTAGCCGCAGATGACTCAAATACGAGGGAAGACGAGTTGCCCAGCGCGACGGAGGCACTGCCGAGATTGGTATTGTTCGCGACGATGAGCTTGCTGTTTTCCTGCACGGCGGCGGTCCCGGTGAAGGCATTGGCTCCACTGAGCCGCAGTCCGCCGGTGCCGGAGATTTGGATTTCGCCCGCGCCTTCGATGATTCCAGAGAAGCTTCCGCCGGTAGCTCCGTCATTGAAAGTGATCCTGCCGCCTGCCGCCAACAAGATGGAATCCCCCGCCGTGGCGGCGCTGGTGGGAGCGCCCTGCACGCCTGTCAACACCCGCTGGCCGGACTGGCCGGTAGCCCCTGCCAGAATGGATGCGCCGCTGTCATCGTAGGCCCAGCTCTGGATCACTCCGTTCCCGTTGGCGGTCAGTACGACCCGCATCCAGCCATACAGCGGGACTCCGCCGCCCGAATCGAGTCGGAAGCCCAAATAGCCCGCCTTGCCATCCACGAACTGCAAGCTTCCACTGCCGAGGTGACCGGATTCATCCTCGGCCCCGGAGCCGCCCCAGTCCAAATCCGCGGCGAAAGTCGCACTGCCGCCGATCACGGAGGTCGCATCCATGCGGATGATGCTGTCCTCGTTTCCCGTGCCACTGCGGACCGGTTGGAATGCCGGGGTGTTTGCGATGCCGATTCCACCGAAAAACGGATTGAGATGCCAGTCTCCCGCACCGGAAACCACGTGGGTCGGTTGCGGAAGATCCACCTTGATGTAAACCCCGTCGAAATTCTGAGGAATCGCGATGTCCTGCCGACCGCTGAAGAGAATCTCGGCCTGGGAGATGCGGGCAGTTCCGAGAAGGAATGAGCAGCCCAGCCACCAGCGAGGGATGGAAGGCAGGAATGACCGGAAGATGGAGAGAGACCTGGAGTCACGCATGGCTGTTCACAGTCAGAGGGATCGTACTCTCACCCGGAAAAAGGTCGCCTTTTTGCCATTCACGAAGAACGGATAGGGAACGGCGACGACTTGGGTTGTTCCATCGTCCGCCAGAACCGAAGGCGTGGAGGAGGAGGCCTTCCATGTCACAAGGTCCGCACTGAATTCGGCGATGTAGGAAAGACCAGCAGCGGCAAAATCCTTGCGCCGGGAGAAGACGGCACGGTATGTGAAGCCTCTCAAACCGTTCGTCGCATAAGGAACGGGCAGGCCGGCGGCGAGCAGCGTGGAGCCATTCCAACTTACCGATCCCCCCGACGGTTGTGAGGGATCCGTGCCGAAGGCGAACTCCTGAAGATTCGTCAAAGTGTCTCCATCTGGATTGGCTCCAGCGGCAGCCTGGGCGGAACCGACGCCGAAGTAGAGCACCTGCCAGGGATCCGCCAGACCGTCGGATGCATAAGCTCCGAAGTCGTCGTTGGTGAGGTTGCGAACGTTGATTGGCAAAAGTGCGTCCAGCCCCTGATAGATGGCCCTGACCTTGGCCGGCGTGTCCTGATAAACGGAGCCGGCAGAGGCCAGACCCGCGCTGTTGATCGCAGCAAGAGGACCTTCCGCAACGGTCCAGGTAAGGCCCGTTTCGGGCTGGGTAAAGGTCGCCAGGGTGTCGTCATCATAGCGGATCCGCGCTTCAAGCTGGAGGGTCGCCCGTTCGTTCATGCTGCTCGCCCCTCCTGCGGCTGCCAGGATCAAGGAAGAGGCCTCGCTGAGCATTCCAGAAAAGCCGCTGCGCAGGGCATAGCCCTCGGATGCTCCGGCAGCGCCGGGACCGATGGAGGGATTGAGCGCATAGTCGGCGCTGGAACCGGCGCTGCCGCCACCATCGAGCACGGCGGGCTCCAGGGAATAGCCCGTGCTGCTCCCGGCCAGCGCCGGGACCGACAACAACAATGCGAGGATGGCAGTGCGGGCGGATGACATTTACTTGTCCTTGAGGCCCTCTTCGAGTTTGCGGAGGCGTTGCTCTTGATCCGCGAGTTGCGCCTTGAGCCGCTTGTTTTCCTGATGCAGCTCCTGCACGGCAGCGGCGCTGTAGATGGTGAGCGGATAGGTGTCCACCTGCAGGATTTCCGAGCCGTCGGCCAGGGTCTCGCCGCTGCTTTTCACATCATCCGGGAAGACCTTCGCGAATTCCTGGGCGATCACGTTGGGATAACGGCGGTTCTCGATCTCAGGGTGCGACGCGAGATAGTCCTGATGATAACGGAAATCCACGAGACGGACCTGATCGAGTTTTTCCAAGGCACCGGAAATCGACTCGATGTCGGTCTTGATCCGGCGGTCGGAATTCGAGAGCCAGCTTCCAGCGGTGCTCTTGCTGGCATTGCCATTCACTTCCAGGGCGTTGGTGGCCGGCGAGCGCTGGATGCCGACCTTGCCGGTGAAGACGTTGTCCTGATCAAGGAGGGCGACCTGGGCCGTGATGGCGTCAGCCCGCAACGCAAGCGCATGTGAAGCGCCCGCCGCGATGTGCGTCACCTTGGTGGCAGCAGCCGGAACCGTTGTCTGGCCGTCCGAGTTGTCTCCCCACAGCACCAGGGTGCCGTCGGTCTTCAAGGCCATGCTGAACGCGTAACCGCCGGCGATTTTCGAGACTCCACTGAGACCCGCCGGAACCGTGGCCTGACCACCATTATCCCACCCCCAGGCGATCACCGTACCGTCGCTTCTAAGCGCGAGGCTGTGGTAGGCGCCCGCGGCAATGGCGACCACATTGACAAGTCCGGATGGCAGGGTCACTTGCGCGGCGTCATCGCGCCCCCAGGCGATCACCGTTCCATCACTCTTGAGCGCGAGGCTGTGATCGGATCCGGCGGCGATCGCGGTGATGGTCGCACCCGTCAGGCTGGCAGGCAGGGTTGTTTGACCGAAACTGTTGTCGCCCCAGACGCGGACGCTGCCGTTGGCGAGCAGCGCGAGACTGTGTTTCTCGCCGGCGGCGACCCGGGTGGCGGTGGTGATCCCACTGGGAATGGTGGTTTGGCCGTAGGAATTGTCACCCCAGGCGACGAGCGTGCCGTCGGATTTCCGCACCAGGTTGTGCGAAGTGCCGGCGGCGATTTCCGTGACCCCGGTCAACCCGGCGGGGATCGTCACCTGACCTAGGGAATTCAGGCCGCGGGCGACTACGGTGCCGGCGTCGAGCAGGACGAGGCTGTGGGATTCCCCGGCGGCGACCGCGGCGACGTTCGCCAGCGCCGGCATGCTCGTTTGGCCGTCGCCATTGTTGCCCCAGGCGACCACCGGCACGATCGGAGCGGTGGTGAGATTGGTCGTCGGGACCGAAGGAGGCACCGAGTCAGTGAAAGCCAGTGTCTTGCGGGTCGGACTGATGGAGTTGGTGGTTAGATAGAGATTCGTCCCATCAAACTCGACGGCCCCGAAGGATGCGGAGGTCAGGTTGGTTCCGGCCGTGAGCTTCATTGGTGCTGACAAAGCCGTGCCTGCGGGAAGGCTGACCGTGCCGCTGAAGGTCGGGGAAGCCAGGTTGGATTTCAAATCCAACGCCGCCTGTTGCAAGGTGGAAACCGGCTTGCCGGCATCCGAGGTATTGTTGACGCTGCCGAGACCCACCATCGACGCGGTGATGCCGCTGACCGTGCCAGTGAATGTCGGACTGGCCAGGTTCGCCTTGAGATCAAGTGCAGCCTGCTGTG